>JACQAF010000180.1 GCA_016195145.1 Rhodospirillales bacterium | reverse complement strand
CCGCAGCCCGATTCGCCGACCAGGCCGACCACCTCGCCCTCGCGGATGTCGAGATCGACCCCATCGACCGCGCGCACGACCTCTTCCCTTACATCGGCGCCAAGCCAGCCGGCGATCTCGCCGGCGAGGTCGAGCTTCTTGGCGAAGCGGCGATAGATTCCCCACAAGCTGAGCAGCGGCGGCACGGTTTCCGTCGCGACCGCGGCGCCGGGAACTGTGCGCAAGGTCGACGTGCCGCTCATGCCGGCGCCCCGACCAGCGGATGGACGCAACGCACCCGGCGGCCATCGCCAATCTCGTCCACGCCGGGCGGCGTCTCGCAGGCACGATCGGCGCGCGCGCAGCGCGGGCGGAAGCTGCATCCGCCCGGCAGGTCGAGCATCGACGGCATGACCCCCGGAATTTGCGCCAGCGGCGTGCCTTTGTGGTTGCGGCTCGGCACCGAGCCGATGAGGCCGTGAGTATAGGGATGGGCCGGGCGATCGAGGATGGCGTCGACGCTGCCTTCCTCGACGATCTTTCCGGCATACATCACGCATACCCGGTCGGCGAGCGAGGCGACGACCGACAGATCGTGCGTGATCCAGATCAGGGCGGTACCGGTCTCGCAGCAGAGCTTCTGGACCTCGAACAGGATCTGACCCTGGATGGTGACGTCGAGGGCCGTCGTCGGCTCGTCGGCGATAATCAGGTCGGGCTTGTTGATCAGCGCGGTGGCGATCGCCACGCGCTGGCGCATGCCGCCGGAAAACTGGTGAGGATAGGCCTTGAGCCGTTCGTCGGGCGATGGGATGCCGACCCGCCCGAGCGCATTGCGGGCGCGGGCCAGCGCCTCGTCGGCGCTGACGTCGGCATGGGCCCGCACCGCCTCGACCATCTGCGTCTCAATGCGCAGTACGGGATTGAGGGTCATCATCGGGTCCTGGAAGATCATAGCGATGCGCGCGCCGCGCAGCCGGCGCATCTCGTTCTCGGGCAGGCCGACCAGGTCGCGCCCCTTGAACAGGATCCGCCCACCGGCAATGCGGCCGGGCGGATCGACGAGCCCCATGATCGAGAAACCGGTGACCGTTTTTCCCGAGCCCGATTCCCCGACCAGCCCGAGAATCTCGCCGGCCGAGACCGTAAACGACACGTCGTTTACGGCGTTCAGCATCCCGATCCGCATGTCGAAGCAGGTTCGCAAATTTTCGACGACAAGAATCGGCTGAGACGTCATCGGCCTATCTTTGCAGGCGCGGATTAAGCACATCGCGCAGCTGGTCGCCGACCAGATTGATGCTGACGATGGTAAGCAGCAACGCGAGGCCGGGGAAAAAGCTGATCCAGTATTTGCCTGAGAGAATATATTCGAAGCCGTTGGCGATGAGCAGGCCGAGCGACGGTTCGGTGATCGGCAAGCCGATGCCGAGGAACGACAGCGTCGCCTCCAACGCGATGGCGTGCGCGACCTGGACCGTGCCGACGACGATCAGCGGCGGCAGGCAGTTGGGCAGGAGATGTCGGAAGACGATCCGCGCATGACCGAGCGCGAGGCACGACGCCGCCTCGATATACTCCTTGCGCCGCTCGACCAGGGCCGTGCCGCGCACCGTGCGGGCGTAATACGCCCACTGCACGGCGACCAGCGCGACGATGATCTTGCCCGTACCTTGCCCCAATACCGCGAGCAGGATCAGCGCTACCAGGATCGCCGGGAAGCTGAGCTGAATATCGACGATGCGCATGATCAGGGCGTCGATGCGGCCGCCGAAATAGGCCGCGGTCAGGCCGGCGCTCATGCCGATAAAAACGGCGACGATCGCACTCATCACGCCGACGCCGAGCGAGATGCGCAGGCCATAGAAGATGCCCGACAGCATGTCGCGCCCCTGGGAATCGGAGCCGAGAAAGAAAGTGTAGCCCGCCGACGACTTGCCGCCCGGCGCCACGCGACCGTCGAGAATGTCGAGTTGCATCAGGTCGTAGGGATTTTGCGGCGAGATTAGCGGCGCTGCGATCGCCACGAAAACGATCAGCATGAAGACCGCGAAGCCGAACACCGCGAGCGGACTTGCGACGAAATCGACGACGAAGCGCCGGAACGGGCTTTGGACGGCGACGGGCGTCGCGGGCGCCGGGCGGTCGTCGAGGGCGGTCGCCATCGTCGCCTATCCCTTCACGTCCGCCAGACGGACACGCGGATCGAGAACCGAATAGAGGACGTCGACGACGAGGTTGATGACGATGAACAGGGTGACGGTGACCAGGAGATAGGCGACGATCACCGGCCGGTCGAGATGGTTGATCGAATCGATGATCAGCTTGCCCATGCCTGGCCAAGCGAAAATCGTCTCGGTCACTACCGAGAAAGCGATCACCGAGCCGAGTTCGAGGCCGAGAACGGTGACGATCGGGATCAGGATGTTCTTCAGCACGTGCACGAACACCACGCGGCGCATCGACAGCCCCTTGGCACGGGCGAATTTCACGTAATCCATCAGCATGTTTTCGCGCACCCCCGCGCGGGCGAGCCGGATGACCAGCGACAGCTTGAACAGCGCCAGGTTGAACGCCGGCAATAGCACGTGGACGAGCCCGTCGCGGGTGGCGAGACTGGTGGCGATGCCGAATACATTCGCCGTCTGCCCCCGCCCGGTCGACGGCAGCCAGCCGAGCTCGACCGCGAAGATCATGATCAGCATCAGGCCGACCCAAAAGGTCGGCAGACTGAAGCCGAGGATCGATCCGGCCATGATCCCGCGCCCGAGCGCCGAATGCGGCCGGAAACCGGCGTACATGCCGAGCGGAATGCCGAAGACGATGGCCAACGCCATCGCCGCCAGCGCCAGCTCCATCGTCGCCGGCATGCGCTCAATGATCAGCTGCAGGGCCGGCCGGTTATGGACGAACGAATTACCGAGATCGCCGCGCGCCGCGCCTTCGATAAACAGCCAGTATTGTTCCCATAGCGGCCGGTCGAGGCCGAGCGTGGCGATCACCCGTTCGCGTTCCGCCTGATCGGCGTCGCCGGACAGGAAAATCTCGACCGGATTGCCGATCGCATAGACGCCGATGAAGACGATCAGCGACATCGCGAACAGCACGATGGCGCTCTGGATCAGCCTGCGGACGATAAAGACCGTCATCGGCGCACTGTCACCTCACCTGCTGGCCGCCGCGCCCGCGCGCCGCGCGCCAACCGTCCGGCCGGCGCCGATCAGTTCGCCGGTCGGACGAATTGCGCCAGCGTGCGCTCGTCCGAACGCGGCGCATAAGCGAGGCCGCGCCGCATGGCCCAGATATTCACCTGATAGTGCAATGGGATGATCGCCTGATCGACGCCGACCGAAATCTCGGTCGCTTCCTGGAGCAGCTTGTCGCGCTTGGGATCGTCGACCGTCGCCAGCGCCTGGGCGATCAGGGCGTCAACCTTGGGATTTGAATAGCGGCCGCGATTGGCCGAGCCCATGCCCTTGTCGCGATCGACGGTGGCGATCATCGCGCGCAGCGGCGACGAAGTTTCGCCGGTGCCCGATCCCCAGCCGACCAGCGACACGCTATACGAATATTTCGGATAGCTCGCCTGGCTGGCATAGGTCGCCCAAGGCTGGGTCACCACCTTGGCGTCGATGCCGATGCGGGTCAGCATCGGGCCGATGGCCTGAAGAATTTTTTCGTCGTTCACATAGCGATCGTTGGGGCCGTGAATGGTGAGACCGAAGCCGTTGGGATAGCCCGCTTCGGTCAGCAGCTTGCGCGCGCCGTCGGGATCGAACGCCTCGGCCTTGAGCTTGGGGCTCGCGCCGAAGAACCCGGCCGGCAAGAGGCCGCCCGCCGGAATCGCTTCGCTGTCCATCAGGCGTTCGACAATCGCCGGCCGGTTGACCGCCTTCGAGATCGCGCGGCGGACCCGCACGTCCTTGAGCGGATTGCCGGGCCTCGATATCGGGCGTCGGCACGGCCTCGATGATTTGCACGTCGCCGGCAAGCACCGCCGCAACGCGCGCCGCCGAATTGGTGATCAGCTTCAGCGTAACGCGCGCCCAGTGCGGCTTCGGCCCCCAGTAATTGTCGTTGCGCGCGAGCACGATGCGGTCGCCCGATACGTATTCGACGAAGCGGAACGGCCCGGTGCCGATCGCCGCACGACCGGCGTTGAAATCGGCGGTCGGGGCGGTCTCGAACTTGCGCGAGACGATATAGATCTGCGACAGCTCGTTGGGCAGAAGCGGATGCGGTTGCGCTGTCTTGAAGCGGAGGGTGTAGGGATCGGCGACCACGGTCTCGGCGATCGCCTTAGTGTAGATGCTGAACGAGGACGGGCTGTTGGGGACCCACGGCACGCGCTTCAGCGAGGCGACTACATCCTCGGCGTTGAAATCGCTGCCATCATGGAACTTCACGCCGCGCCGCAGCTTGAATTCCCACGTCGTGTCGTCGATCGCCCGCCATTCGGTGGCCAAGCCGGGGAGAAGGCGTTGCTGCTCGTCCTGCTCGATCAGCGTGCCGAAAATATGCGCCGCGACGTTGTTGTTCGGCGTCAGGTTATGAAAATGCGGATCGATCGACGTGACGCTGGCCGACAGGCCGACGGTCAGATCCTGCGCCGCGGCGGCAAACGACATCGTACTGGCGGCAACGAGCGCCAATGCGGTCCGGAAAAAACCTTTACCCATGTCGATCATCTCCCCGTTTAACGCCCGCTAAGACAGCACACCGCCCGGCTGCACGTCCGCATTCGGGCCGGCGATTGCCCCTCGCATCATCGGTTATTGGAACCCGCCCGCCGCACCTGCCGTCGCCGCGAAACCGGCCCGTCGCTATACATCGCAGGAATCAACGCGCTTGGCAAGAATACGCAGGCCCGGATAAGGGTGCGAAAATCGTGCCCCCGGGCGTCTCAACCCCACTCCGGCTCCTGCCATGTCGTATCGGGGTCGAGCGGGAAAACCGGCCGCAGCACCCCTTTCAGCGGCAGGCGCGACAGGACAGGCGAGGTCAGGCCCGACGTGTCGACCTCGTAAACCTGCCCGGGCGAAAAGAACTCGTCGAAGCCGGCGCGGAAATGGCCGCGAGACTTCACCGCCACCGTCCGCGCCTTGGCGATGTCGAGGCCGAGCGCCTCGAAACAGACCGGATCGGCGCATTGCTTGCGCAGCGTCCCGACGACCGCCGTCACCCCGCCGAGATCGAGCGCCGCCATCAGCCCGAAATCGAGGCTGGTGCCCGCCCATAATCCGCGCCGGCCGACGCATTTTCCGTGATACAGCGCGATAATCTTCGCCTCAACCTCGAAACGCTTGGAGAATTCGGTCTCACCCGCCCGGTTGAATACGGCCTTGAGCCGGCCCCCCACGCCGCGCCCATGCGCCTCGGCGGCGAGCGCAGGATCGATGAACACGCCGAGAAGCACCCCCTGGGCGCCTGCCTTGTGCAGCGCCGCCAGAAGCCAGGTCGTGTTCCCTCGCCCGCCGCCGCCCGGATTGTCGCCGGCATCGGAAAAGATCGCCGCCGGCCGGGCAGGGTCGCGCCCGGCCGCGACGGCTATCGCCACCGCCTTGTCGAGCGGCGTCAGCTCCTTCACGAACCGGCCGCGTTCGGCCCAGCCGCGCCGCGCCAGATCGAGCGCCAGGCGGCGCGCCGGCGCGGGGTCGCCACGGGCAGTGACGATCACCGCCAGGCCATTCTTGGGCGTATCGGAAAAAATGAACCCACCGACCACCGAGACGTTAAGGATTTCCGGCGTCATTTGCCGTTGGCCCTCGGTTATCAAATCGGCATAGGGACCGCCGGTCGCGGTCAGCAACGCGACGCTCGCCGGTGTCAGCGGCAGACGGATAAATGCCGCTTTTACCGCGCCCCCCGCCATCAGCTCGCGCAAAGCGCACGCCGCCTCGGCCGCCCGCTCCGCCTGATCGACATGCGGATTGGTGCGATAGGAAATCAGCACGTCGACGCTGTCGACCATCGTTTCGGAAATATTGGCGTGCAGATCGACCGTTGCGACCACCGGCACGCCGGGCCCGACCGTTTCGCGGACCATCGCGTAAAGGAGCCCATCCGGATCGGGGCTTTCGGTCGAGGTCATGCCGCCATGATTGGTGATATAGATCCCGTCGAGCCGCCCGGCCGCCCGCAGGCCGCGCTTCATGTCCGCCAGGACGCGCAAGAAGAAACCGTGATCCACCGGTCCGCCCGGTTCGGCCCCGGTGACCAGGATCGGCACCGGAGTCCATGCCCCGTTCGCGTCCATGTCGGCGATGAACCCCGGCACCTCGGCCGGCATGGCCGGCGCCGGCTTGCGCGCCTCGGCAAGCATGGCCTCGCCTTCGAGATAGCACAGGGTACGGAAATCGATCTCGCCCGAGACCGGCGCGAAGGCGTTGCTTTCGAGATGCATGCCCAACAGGGCGACGCGCTTGGGTGCGGAATTGGGTGTGGGCGATGCCATCGTTTTCCCCGGCTGCCAGCATACTGGCGGAAAATCCCGGCTTCCGCCATAGTACGGCCCTCGCGTGACGCCACCAAGCCGACGAACCCACCATGCCTGCCCCCAGCCCCGCCGCCATCGAGATGATCAAGCGGCTGGTCGCCTTCGACACGACGAGCCGCGACAGCAACCTGCCCCTCATCCACTACGTCCGCGACTATCTCGCCTCGCTCGGCGTCGAATCACGACTGGTCTATGACGCCAGCGGAACCAAGGCCAATTTGTTCGCCACGCTCGGCCCTGCCGACAAGCCCGGGATCATGCTGTCGGGCCATACCGACGTCGTGCCCATCGACGGCCAGGACTGGTCGAGCGATCCGTTCGCGGTGATCGAGCGCGATGGGCGGCTATACGGACGCGGCACCTGCGACATGAAAAGCTTCGTCGCCGTCGCGCTGGCGCTGGCGCCGCGTTTTCTCGCCGCGCGCCTGTCGACGCCGATCCATTTCGCCTTTTCCTACGACGAAGAAGTCGGCTGCCTCGGCGTCCGCCGGCTGATCGACGACCTCGCCGCGCGTAATTTGCGCCCGCTCGCCTGTATCGTCGGCGAGCCGACCGAGATGAAGGTCATTCGCGCCCACAAGGGCAAGCTCAGCATCCGCGCCCATGTACGGGGCCGTGAGTGCCATTCCTCGCTCGCGCCGCGCGGCGTCAATGCCGTCCAATACGCCGCCGAGGCGATCGCCTATCTCAACCGCATGGGTCGCCGCCTTGCGGCGGATGGCCCTTTCGATCTCGAGTTCGATATTCCCTTCACCACCGTCCATACCGGCATCATCCACGGCGGCACGGCGCTCAACATCGTGCCCAAGGATTGCCGGTTCGATTTCGAGTTCCGCCACCTACCCGGCGTCGATCCGCGCGCCCTGTTCGCCGAGGTCAGGGATTTCGTCGACAAGGAACTTGCCCCGGCGATGCAGCGCGTTCACCCCGATGCGGGATTTTCCTGGCAGGAGATTTCCGGCTTTCCCGGTCTCGCCACCAGCGAGGACGCCGAGATTGCCGTCCTCGCCAAGGCGGCATCGGGCGAGAACAGCACCGGCAAGGTCGCCTTCGGCTGCGAGGCGGGGCTGTTCGAGCAGGCCGGCATCCCGACGATTATCTGCGGTCCCGGCAATATCGACCAGGCGCACAAACCGGACGAATTTATCGCCCTCGACCAGGTCGCGCGCTGCGAGGCGTTTCTCCTGCGTCTTGTCGAACGACTGGCCGCCCGCGCATGACCGCGCCGACGACCGTGGTTTTCGATCTGGGCGGGGTGCTGATCGACTGGAATCCGCGTTATCTCTATCGCGATCTGTTCGCCGGCGACGAGGCGGCGATGGAGGAATTCCTCGCCACCGTCTGTACGTCCGAATGGAACGTGCGGCAGGACGCCGGCCGCCCGATCGCCGAGGCCGAGGCCGAACTTCTCGCCCGCCACCCCGACAAGGCCGAGCTGATCCGCGCCTATTACGGCCAGTGGGAGCGGGCGCTGGGCGGCGCGATCCATGACACGGTCGCCATTCTGGAAGAACTGCACGGCCGCAACACGCCGCTTTACGCCCTCACCAACTGGTCGGCCGAGACCTTTCCCCGCGCCCGGCCGCGGTTTTCGTTTCTCGACCGGTTCCGCGGCATCGTCGTTTCGGGCGAAATCGGCGTGATCAAGCCAGACCCACGCATCTTCGGACATCTTCTCGACACCTACGCCCTATGCGCACGCGACTGCCTGTTTATCGACGACGCGCCGAAAAACGTCGACGGCGCGCGGGCGGCCGGCCTTGCCGCCGTGCAATTCCGTTCGCCGGCGGAACTGCGCCGCGATTTGCAGGGCTTTGGCCTGCTGTGATTTCGGGTTATTAAAGCCCTGCCCCTTCCGATTCCCGGAGCGCGCCTTGGCCGATACCGACTATCCCGTTGAAATATCCCCGCCCGATATCGCCCCCTACCGCGCCGGCAACACCGGCGTCGAGTACGTCACCACCTTCGACAGCGGCAAGCCCGGCCCGCATGTCGCGGTCACCGCCCTCGTCCACGGCAACGAACTGTGCGGCGCGGTGGCGCTCGATTTCCTGCTTCGCGCCAAGCAGCGCCCGTCGAAGGGCCGGCTGACCCTCGCCTTTTGCAACATCGCCGCCTTTTTGTCCTTCGACAAAACCCACCCCTCCGCCTCGCGTTTCGTCGACGAGGATTTCAACCGCGTCTGGTCGCCCGAACGGCTGGACGGCCGCGCCAGGAGCGTCGAGCTTGTCCGCGCCCGCGCCCTGCGGCCGGTTATCGACAACGCCGATTTCCTGCTCGACATCCATTCGATGCAGCACCCAACGCCGCCCCTGATGATGTGCGGCCCGCTGGAAAAGGGCCGCAAATTCGCCCGCGCCATCGGCATGCCGGCGCTGGTCGTCAGCGACGCCGGCCACGCCGCCGGCCGGCGCATGCGCGACTATGCCGGGTTCGGCGACGTGCGGAGTCCGAAGAACGCGCTGCTCGTCGAATGCGGGCAACATTGGGAGAAATCGAGCGTGACCGTCGCCAAGGAAATCATGCTGCGCTTCCTCGGCCATTTCGGCATGCTCGATCCCGGCTTCCTCGCCGAGCATCTGCCGAAGACGCGGCCGCCGGCGCAAACGGTGATCGAAGTGACCGATGCGGTAACCATCCGTTCCGACCAATTCACCTTCGCCGGCGACTATCTTGGCCTCGAAGTGATCGCCAAGCGCGGCACCGAAATCGCCCGCGACGGCGACCAGCCGATCCTGACCCCCTACGACAACTGCATCCTGATCATGCCGTCGCGCCGCCTCAGCAAGGGCCAGACGGCCGTGCGGCTCGGCCGCTACATAAGCTAGCGGCTGGCAGCGGCGCATGACCAAGGACGGATCGCCGCCGCCAGCCGCGCCGCCCGG
>JACQAF010000175.1 GCA_016195145.1 Rhodospirillales bacterium | reverse complement strand
CGTGCCATGATTACCGTTGTTATCGTCATCCACCTGCTGATCTCGATCGCGTTGATCGTCCTCGTGCTCCTGCAACGCAGCGAGGGCGGCGGGCTCGGCATTGGCGGCGGTGGGGGCGGGGGCGGCTTCATGACGGCGCGCGGCACGGCCAATCTGCTAACCCGGGCGACGGCTGTTCTTGCCGCGGTTTTCATGGTTACCAGCCTGGTTCTCGTCATGCTCGCCGGCGGCGGCCGGGAACGCGGTCCGCTGATCGACGCGCCGCCGGCGGCCCAGCAACCCGCATCGCCTGCCCCGGCCGGCGAGAGCCCGCCGCCCGCTGCCCCGGCCTCGCCAGCCCCGCCAATCGCCCGCTAATTTCCTGGTTCGCTGCCCGTCCAGACGCCGCCCGAAGGCCGAAAACGCGGCCTTCGGCGAGGGTATCGTTGCGTTTGCAAATCCACGCCGTATGACGCACATTCGGCGCAACGCGCGCGGCCGAAACTGACGGCCGCCGGATTAACGCAAATCACGATGGGACAGGGAGGAAATTCGCCATGGCAACAATCGATAACGGAAATTCCGGCCGCCTCGGCCGAGGCCTGACGCGGCGTAACTTTGGACGGGGTGCGGCAGCTGTCGGCGGTCTTTTGGCTGCCGGTCTGCCGCTCGGCGCGCGGGCACAAGGACTGCCGCCGCTCAAGGTGGGGGTGCTCCTGCCGCGATCCGGTTATCTGGCCCAGATCGGCCAGGCGAACCAGCGCGGAGCCGATGTGGCCATACCGATCCTGCGTGAACTCGGCTATCCGGCGATCGAGATGGTCGCTGGCGACACCGAATCCAGCCCCGACGTGGCGCGCGCCGCCGCCGAGCGCCTGATCGATAGCGGGGTGCATGTGGTCGTCGGTGCGTTCGATTCCGGGCAGACCAGCGCCATCGCCCAGGTCTGCGAGCAGCGCGGCGTTCCGCTGGTCATCAATCTCGCGGCGGCCCCGCAGATCACCGAACAGGGATACAAATTCGTCTTCCGCAACTTCCCGCGTTCGCCGCGCATCGTGGGCGACGCCTTCGCGCTGCAAAAACAGTTGTTCACCACAACCGGCAAGGCGCCGAAAAGCTGCGTGCTGATGCACGTCAACGATACGTTCGGCACGTCAGTCAAAGGCGCAATCGAGGCGATGACCCCGGCGCAGAATATGCCGTACCGGATCGTCGAATCGATCGCTTACGATCCGCGGGCGCGCGACCTGTCGGTCGAGGTCGCCAAGGCCAAGGCGACCGGGGCCGAGATCGTCTGGACGGTCAGTCGCCTCAACGATGCGATCATGATCACCCGCGAGATGGTCAAGCAACGGTGGGAGCCGTGGGGCATCCTGTCGAGCGGACCGGGCTATTACGAAGATCAGTACATGAAGACCCTCGGCAAGCTCGGCGAATACCCGATTTCCTTCGTGCCGTGGTACGACCCGCAGAAACCGCTGACCAAGCGGATGCTGGCCGAATATAAGCGGATGTTCCCTGATTTCTCGGCCGACACCAACACCGTCTTCACCCTCGAGGCGTTGTTGATCTGCGCCGACGCCTACAAGCGGGCCGGCGGCGCGCGGCCGCAGGCGCTGACCGAGGCGCTGCGCGCCACCAACATCAAGGACAACGCCGCGGTCGGCGACGGCATTTCGTTCGACGCCAAGGGCCAGAACGAAACCGTCGGCAATGCAGCAATCCAGAACGTCGGCGGTCAGCCGCGCGTCGTTCTGCCGGCCAAGGCGGCCGACGCGAAACCGATCTTCCCCGTTCCGGGCTGGCAGCAGCGCGGGTAGTCCTCGGCCCAATCGGACGGCAGCACGCCGCGCCCTGTTTCGCGCCAGCGCGCAAGACAGGGCGCGGCGCTGCGATCCGCGTCACCTTGTTCCAGGCATGCCCTTCGAGCTTTATCTCAACCAGATTGTCAGCGGCCTGTTGACCGGCCTGGTCTATGGCCTGTCGGCGCTGGGCCTGTCGGTGATATTCGGCGTGGTGAAGATCGTCAATTTCGCCCATGGCGAGATGATGGTGATCGGCATGTATCTCGCCCTGCTGCTATTCCGGTTCGCCGGGCTCGACCCGCTGCTCAGCATTCCGATCGTCGCGTTGATCCTGTTCGGGCTCGGCTACGCGCTCCAGGCGACGGTGATCAACCGGCTGATCGAGGTGCCCGATTACATGCAGTTCCTGCTGCTGGCCGGGATCGCGATCATCATCGTCTCGCTGTCGCTGATCGTCTTCGGCCCCGACGCGCAGAACGTCCAGCTATCCTACGCTTATGATTCGGTCCAGATCGGATTGCTGATCATCGACAAGGCGCGATTGCTCGCCGGGGCGGCGGCGGTCGGCGTGGCGGCGGCGCTGTTCCTGTTTTTCGAAGTGTTCCAGCCGCGCGACGACCTCGCCGTCGATTCGGTGGGTCCCGACCAGATGCGCGTGCGCTTCGACGTCGCGCTCGGCGACACTTGGGGCCTGCTCGACGACCGCCTGCTGCTGCAACCGTCGCTGAAGTCGATGTTCAGCTTCGGCCTGCTGATCCTCGTCCTGATTTTCCGGCCGCAAGGCCTGCTCGGCAAGCGGACATGACGGAGCCGGCGCCATGCTGAACCTGTGGCTGGGCGGCGCCAACCCGCGTGGACGCGCGCTGCTGGCGGGCATGCTGGCGGTTCTGGCGGCGGCGCCATTCTTCGTCGATTCCTATATCGTGTCGGTCCTCATCCTGGTGTTCTACTTCGCCTATCTCGGCCAGGCGTGGAACATCATGATGGGCTTCGCCGGGCAGCTGTCGCTGGGGCACGCCCTCTATTTCGGCCTCGGTGCGTATACCGGCGCGGCGCTCTATGTGAAGTTCGGCCTGTCGCCGTGGCTCAGCATGCCGGTGGCGATCGTCATCGCCATGGCGGTCGGCGCGGCGATCGGCGCGCTCGGCTTCCGCTTCCGCATCGGCGGGGTTTATTTCGCGCTGCTGACCATCGCCTTCGCCGAGTTCACGCGCATTCTGTTCGACCATTTCACCTGGGTCGGCGGGTCGAGCGGGCTGTTCCTGCCGGTCGCCAGCCGCCAGGGCAACGATCTGTGGATGCTACGCGGCGCGCCGATCATGTTCTATTACGTCTGGCTCGTCCTCACCGTCGGCCTGCTGATCCTCTGCCGCGCGCTGCTCGCCAGCCGGCTCGGCTATTACTGGCTCGCCATCCGCGAGGACGAACCGGCGGCCCAGGCGCTCGGCATCGACACCTTCCGCTACAAGATGATCGCGGTGATGCTTTCGGCCGGGCTTACGGCGGTAGCCGGCGTGCTGAACGCATTCTACTTCAATGTCCTGTTCCCCGAGCCGACCTTCTCGATCAACCGGTCGATCGAGCTCATCCTCGGCGCGATCATCGGCGGCGTCGGCACGCTGATGGGGCCGATTATCGGCGCGTTCATCCTGACTCCGCTCGGCGAGAGCCTGACGCTGATCATCGAGCAGATCCCGACCGGAGTGCAGAAGCTCGACGGCCTCAAGCAGGTATTCTACGGGCTGTGCGTAGTGCTGATCGTGCTGTTCCAGCGCGCCGGGGTGTGGCCGTGGCTGGCGCGCAAGCTGCGCCTCGGCGCGGACGGCGGGAAGGGAGGCGCATGAACCTTCTCGAAGTCGACGGCATCGCCAAGAATTTTCGCGGCCTGCGCGCGGTCGGCGGCGTGTCGTTCGCCGTGCCGGCCGGGGCCATCGTGGCGCTGATCGGCCCCAACGGCGCCGGCAAGACGACGATCTTCAACCTGATCGCCGGCGTTTTTCCGCCCGACGAAGGCACGGTGACCTTCGAGGGCGCGCGGCTCGACGGGTTGCGGCCCGATCAGGTCTGCCGCGCCGGCATCGCGCGCACCTTCCAGCTCGTCCGGCCCTTCGGCGGGCTGTCGGTCGAGGACAACGTGGTGATCGGCGCCTTGCGCGCCGCCCCGTCGGTCGAGGCGGCGCACGCGACCGCGCGACGCATCCTCGAACGGCTCGGCCTGTGGGATCGCCGGCACGAGCGAGCGGCGGCGCTGACCCTGCCCGATCGCAAGCGGCTGGAGGTCGCGCGGGCGCTTGCCACCGGGCCGCGCCTGCTGCTGCTCGACGAGGTGATGGCCGGGCTGCGCCCGACCGAATGCGACCAGATGGTCGAGTTTTTCCACGAGATCAGCCGCGAGACGGGTATCGCCATCTTGCTGATCGAGCATGTGATGCGCGCGGTGATGGCGCTCGCCGGGCATATCGTCGTCGTCCACCATGGCGAGAAGATCGCCGAAGGCGCCCCGGCCGATGTGGTGCGCGACCCTGCCGTGCTCGAATGCTATCTCGGCGAGGAGGCGATATGAGCCTGCTCGCGGTCGACGCGCTCGATCTGTTCTATGGCGACGCGCAAGCGCTCGACGGCGTGTCGCTCGCCGTCGACGAAGGCGCGGTGGTGGCGATCGTCGGCGCCAACGGCGCCGGCAAAAGCTCGCTCATCCGCGCCATCGCCGGCATCGAGCCGGCGGCGCGCGGCCGTGTCGCCTTCAAGGGCCAGGACATTACCGGCTGGCCGTCGCACCGGGTGTGCAATCTCGGCATCGGGCAGGTGGCCGAGGGCCGCCAGATTTTCCCCACCCTGTCGGTGCGCGAGAATCTCGAAATGGGGGCGGTGATCTCGCGCGCCCGGGCAGGGGCGGCGGCAACCATGCGCCGGGTATTCGAGATATTCCCGCGCCTCGCCGAACGCCAGCGCCAGGCGGCGGGCACCCTGTCGGGGGGCGAGCAGCAGATGGTCGCCATCGGCCGCTGCCTGATGGGCCGGCCCGAACTGATCATGTTCGACGAGCCGTCGCTCGGCCTTGCCCCGACCGTGGTGCAGGAGGTCTTCCGCGTTATCCGCCGGCTCAACGACGAGGGGATCACGATCATCCTGGTAGAACAGAACGTTGCGGTGTCGCTGAAGCTCGCCGACCGGGCCTATGTGCTGGAAAACGGCCGCATCGTTCTCGCCGGCACGGGCGAAGAATTGCTCAACGACGACCGCGTGCGCCAGGCCTATCTAGGGCTGTAATCGCGCGCCCGGCGACGGGTCGAGTCGGGTTTGGCGGTCAACAAAAAATTCTTCCGCCGACGCGGCGAAACGGATTTGCCCCGGCGGCGGGCAGGTGTATGTTGTAGCTCCATGACGCGGTTTATATTCATCACCGGCGGCGTGGTCTCATCCCTTGGCAAAGGTCTCGCATCCGCGGCGCTCGGCGCGCTTCTCCAGGCGCGCGGCTTCAAGGTGCGGCTGCGCAAGCTCGATCCCTACCTCAATGTCGATCCGGGGACGATGAGCCCCTATCAGCATGGCGAGGTCTATGTGACCGACGACGGGGCGGAAACCGACCTCGATCTCGGCCATTACGAACGGTTCACCGGCGTGCCCTCGCGCCAGTCGGACAACGTGACCACCGGACGCATCTATTCGAGCGTCATCGCCAAGGAGCGCCGCGGCGACTATCTCGGCGCCACGGTGCAGGTCATCCCCCACGTCACCGACGCGATCAAGGAATTCGTCCAGGCCGAATGCGGCGACGCCGATTTCCTGCTATGCGAGATCGGCGGCACGGTCGGCGACATCGAGAGCTTGCCGTTCCTCGAGGCGATCCGCCAGCTCGGCAACGAGCTGGGGCGGGAGCGGGCGCTGTTCGTCCACCTCACCCTCGTGCCGTGGATCCCCTCGGCCGGCGAGCTGAAGACCAAGCCGACCCAGCATTCGGTGAAGGAGCTGCAGAGCGTCGGCATCCAGCCCGATATCCTTCTCTGCCGCTGCGATCGCGAGATTCCGCCGGGTTCGCGGCGCAAGATCGCGCTGTTCTGCAATCTGCGCGAAGAGGCGGTGATTCCCGCCCTCGACGCGGGCACGATCTACGAGGTGCCGCTGCGCTATCACGAGCAAGGCTTCGACCGCGAGGTATTGCGCCATTTCGCGCTCGAGGGGCGCAGCGCGCCCAACCTGTCGCGCTGGACCGAGATCGCGCGCCGGGTCACGCAGCCCGAGGGCGAGGTCCAGGTCGCGGTGGTCGGCAAGTACACCAACCTGCTCGACGCCTATAAATCGCTGGCCGAGGCGCTGGCCCATGGCGGCATCGCCAACAA
>JACQAF010000174.1 GCA_016195145.1 Rhodospirillales bacterium | reverse complement strand
GTTCGGCGGGAGTCGTGGAGCACGATCAGGCGGGCGGCCACCTCGTTCATTCCGTTCAGGTCGATCAGATCCAGCAGGAAGGGAGCGTTAGCCGAGAGAACCTCCAACGTCTCGCCGAGCGGCAGGACGCGCCGGTCGAGCGACAACGCTTCGTCGATGCGCAGCCCCGCGCCATAGAGCAAGGTGAGCACCGCGACGTCGCGCGCCGCGAGCCAGGGCGCGGCGGCAAAATCGCCGATCCCCTCGACCGTCGCCTCGGCGTCGGCGACGGCGAGCGGCTTGGGCACCGATTTCGGCTGCTTGGGCGTGCGCAGCGCGGCGAGGTTGGGATTATGGGCAAGGCGGCGGCGGTCGAGCCAGCGGAAGAAGCCGCGCACAACCGACAATGCGCGCGCGCTCGACACGACGGAAAGTTTCTGGCGGTGGCGTATGGCGAGCCAGGCGCGGAAATCGGCGGTGCGCAGGGCGGCGAGATCGCCGAGCCCGGCCGGCTTGCCGAGATGGCCGGCGAGGAAGGCGAAGAACGCCGCCAGATCGCGGGCGTAAGCGGCGAGGGTATGGGGCGAGACGCGGCGCTCCACGGCAAGCCAGGCGCGCCATGCGGCGAAGGCGTCGCTGGCGTCGGGTTCGGCAAGCGGCGGCGGAACGGGCGGGAGATTTAATCCCGGTCGAGCCATCCCCGGATCGACAGTTCGACAACGCGGCCGAGAAAAGAAAGCAGCTCGGTTCCCTGGCCGGAATGGAACTTGCCGGGCGTGCGCGCGCCGAGCGCCAGCAGGCCGAGCGGGGCGTCGCGGCGCAGCTGCATGCGCACCAGCGCCTGGCTGCGCACCAGCGTCGCGCCGCCGCCGAACAGCATGGCGTCGCCCGGCTGATCGGTGAACAGCACGATGTCCTTGCCGCCGCCCATCAGGCGATCGATGGCGCCGCGCGGCAGGATCTTGAGCGCCGTTGCGTTGCCGCCCGGCGGCACGCGGTCGAGCGCTTCGAAACCAAGCGCAATCGCATCGACCTCGATATGCATGGCGAGGTCGGTGACGACGATTTCGATCAGGTGTTCGAGCGTCGTCGCCTGGAGCATGGCGACGATCGCCGCATGCACCCGGCCCTGGCTCGACAGATTGCCGCGCGTCGCGGCGAGCAGCTCGCTTTGCTCGGTGCGCAGGCGGACCTGGTCGTTGCGCAGCCGTTCGAGCATATAGCGCTGCATGTCGAGCACACGGTCGCCGCGGCGATGTTCGGGCGGGATCAGAATCTCGAGCAAATCGGGATTTTCGGCGAGAAATTCCGGATGCTGGCGCAGATATTCGGCGACGTCGGCGGCGGTCGTCGCGGCAGCGGTCGGCTTGCCGGGGTTCTTGGGGGCGCTTTCGCGTTCGGCCATCGGATGTGCCCTGCGCCTCAGGCGTCGAGAATCGACTGGCCGGTCTTCTGCCAGTCAGCGAGGAAAGCCGCGAGGCCCTTATCGGTCAGCGGATGATTGTACATCTGCTTCAGAACATTGGGCGGCATTGTCGACACATGCGCGCCGACCCTCGCCGCCTCGACGACATGCATCGGGTGGCGAATCGACGCAACCAGAACCTCGGTCTTGAACGTGGGGTATTGCCTGTAGATCAAGCAGATATCGCGGATCAGCGCCATGCCGTCGGACGCAACGTCATCGAGCCGGCCGACGAAGGGCGAGATGAAGCTCGCTCCCGCCTTGGCGGCGAGGATGGCCTGCGCGGCCGAAAAACATAGGGTCACGTTGACCATCGTGCCTTCGGTGGCGAGCGCCCGGCAGGTCTTGAGGCCATCGGGCGTCAGCGGCACCTTGACGGTGACGTTTTTGGCCAGCTTGGCGAGCTTGCGACCCTCCTTGAGCATGGTCGCGTGGTCGGTCGCCGTCACCTCGGCGCTCACCGGGCCGGCAACGACGGCGCAGATTTCCTTGACCACATCGAGAAATTTGCGGCCGGTCTTGGCGACCAGCGAGGGATTGGTAGTCACGCCATCGACCAGGCCGGTCGCGGCAAGATCGCGGATTTCGCCCAGATCGGCGGTGTCGATAAAAAACTTCATCTGCGGTCACGTGCCCTGCTGTTGCCAGTTACCGATATCGTATCCTGATTACACCTGACCGGCGGCGCGCCGATACGTCGCGTTGCTGACGATCGACCGATTCGACGGGTAAAGTGTAGCCCATGGCGATTCCCCATGCCAGCGCGCCGCCGGACAATAATGTGGCACCATTCGCCAGCACGCCCGTGCGCCGGCGCGTCTTGCTGCCATTGCCGCTGGCTGGCGCCTATGATTATCGTGTGCTGCCCGGCCTGGCGTTGCAGCCGGGCGATTTCGTGCGCGTGCCGCTCGGCCGGCGGATGGCGACCGGCGTCGTCTGGGACGATGCACCGCTGGACGCTACGGATTGCCCGGTGCCGGCCGCGCGCCTGAAAGACGTTGCGGCGCGGCTCGACCTGCCGCCCCTGTGCGCGCCGGCCCGCCGATTTATCGAATGGGTCGCCGCCTACACGCTATCGCCGCCGGGCGCAGTGTTGCGAATGACAATGAGTGTCCCCGGCGCCCTCGACCCACCGCGCGCGCATTTCGGTTATCGGCTCGCCGTCACGGCGCCCGATCCACAGGCTGAAACGCAAGGCAAAAATCCCGACGGGCAGCGCTTGACGCCGGCGCGCCGGCGCGTGTTGCGCGAAGCGTCT
>JACQAF010000173.1 GCA_016195145.1 Rhodospirillales bacterium | reverse complement strand
AGGCCCTTGACGCCGACGGCCGCGCGCGAGCTTATGCGCAAGGCGGCTGGACGCATTTCTGAGCGTCCCTCACGTCGCGGGCCGGTCGGCGCGAAAATCCCCTGATTCATCATCCGTTTACGCTCCTGAATTAAACTCGCCCGAACGACTCACAAAACAGGCACGGGGCGATGCGTTTAGGGCGTCGAGGATTCTGCGTAATGATCGGTGCGGCCATTTTGCCAGCCGCAATTCCGCGCCTGTATGCCCCGGTCCAAGCAGCCGAGCGCGCCGCTGCGTCACCGCCGGCGGCCGACGGCTCCTATTTTATGCCCCTGGAACGTTTCGTCATCCCGATTTTCCAAGACGGCCAGATCGCACGGCACCTGTTCATTGTCGTACAACTCCACGTCGCCGACCTGAAAGCAGGCGAGCGGATTCGCGAATATATGCCGCGGTTGACCGATGCGTTCCTGCGCGATCTTCATACCCTGGCCTCGCGCACCCATGCGAGCTTCGAGCGCAAGTTGTCCTAGTACAATTCAGTCCAACGAATCGTTTTTCTCCGGCTCGGGCGTCGGCTAATGTGCGGGCATTATGAGCCCGCCAATCCCAAAGCCTGCGACCTTCGCCCGGCGCAACATCGTCATCCTGTCGTTGTGCCAGGCGCTGTTCATGATCGGCACCTCGACCATGATCGCCGAGGCGGCGCTTGTCGGCCATATGCTGGCCGTGGACAAGAGCTTGGCGACGCTGCCTATCGCCTTCCAGCAGCTTGCCGCGATGCTGACGACTTTTCCGGCCTCGTTGTTGATGAAGTATCTCGGCCGGCGGTGGGGATTTTCGATCGGCGCCGTCTTCGGCATCGTCGCGCAAGCCATTGCGGTCGCCGCGGTGTTCGCCGGTTCTTTCTGGCTTTTTTGCCTAGCGACGGCATTTAACGGCGTCTATACGGGGTTCGCGTTATTCTACCGCTTTGCGGCGGTTGACGGCGCGTCCGAGTCCATGCGCGGCAAGGCGATTTCCTACGTCCTCGCGGGCGGGGTCATCGCCGCGGTCATCGGTCCCGAAATGGCCAAATACACGAAAGATTTGTTCACCCCCGCCGTGTTCGCCGGCTCGTTCGCCTCGCTGATCGTCATAGCGATGCTTGCGCTAATTCTTCTGCAATTTATCAATATTCCGCGCCCGACCCAGAGCGAACGCGCCGCCGGCGGGCGGTCCTTCGGCGAGATCGGCCGGCAACCGGCCTTCGTCGTCGCCGTACTCGGCGGCATGATTTCGTATGGCGTGATGTCCTTCGTCATGAACGCCACGCCGCTCGCCATGGTCGCCCACAACCACTCCTTTTCCTCGGCCGCCTTTGTCATCCAGTGGCATGTGCTGGCGATGTTCGCGCCGTCGTTCTTCACCGGCCAGATCATCGCCCGGTTCGGCGTGGTCAACGTGATGACCACGGGCGGAGCCCTGCTTGGGTTGTGCGCGGCGGTTAACCTCGCCGGAACGGCAGTGCCGCATTTCTGGCTGGCGCTTGTTCTGCTCGGCCTGGGCTGGAATTTCCTCTATGTCGGCGCAACGACGCTGCTTACCGAAACCTATACGCCGACGGAGCGCGCCAAGGTCCAAGCGGTGAACGAGTTTCTAGTCTTCGGGGCGGTTGCCTTGGGCGCCTATGTAGCGGGCGCAATGCTGGAAACCAGGGGATGGCAGGCGGTGAACTATGCCTCGCTGCCCTTCGTCGCCGTGGCGCTCGTGACGACCCTTTGGTACGCCCGTCGCCGTCGCCGCTAGAAAAAACCCCCGCCATCGCCCTGTCCGCCGGGCCGGTTCTACTTGCCATTGCGGGCTGCTTCTGGCATCTTCCGGCCCACTTTTCAGTCCGGCCGGGGCCGGATTCTTGTGTGAAATCAATATAATCAGAGGCCGACAATGACCCTAGCCTATTGGTTCGTGCTGCTGTGCGGCGTATTGGCGCTGATCTACGGCGTCTATGCCTATCGCCAGGTGATCGCCGCTCCCGCCGGGAGCGAGCGGATGCAGGAGATCGCCGCCGCCATTCAACTAGGCGCTGCCGCCTATCTCAATCGTCAGTATCGCACCATCGCGATGGTCGGCGTCGGCGTCGCCGCCCTCTTGATGATCACGCTCGGCATCCATGTCGCCCTTGGCTTCGTCGTCGGCGCGGTGCTATCGGGCGCCGCCGGCTATATCGGCATGAATGTCTCGGTGCGGGCCAATGTGCGCACCGCCGAAGCGGCCAAATCCGGCCTGCAACCGGCGCTTGATGTCGCCTTCCGCGCCGGCGCAATCACCGGCATGCTGGTCGTCGGCCTGGGGCTTCTGGGCGTGGCCGGATATTACGGCATTCTTTATGCGTGGAAGGGCACCGGCGATGCGGCGAGCCTGCGCTCGATTCTCGAAGCGCTGGTCGCACTGTCGTTCGGTGCGTCGTTGATCTCAATCTTCGCCCGTCTCGGCGGCGGCATCTTCACCAAGGGCGCCGATGTCGGCGCCGATCTCGTCGGCAAGATCGAAGCCGGTATCCCCGAGGATGACCCGCGTAACCCCGCGGTGATCGCCGATAACGTCGGCGACAATGTCGGCGACTGCGCCGGCATGGCCGCCGATTTGTTCGAAACCTATGCGGTGACCATTGTCGCCACGATGTTGCTGGCGGCGATCTTCTTCACCGGCGTCGTCCAGTACAAGATGATGATGTTCCCGCTGCTGGTCGGCGGCGTATGCATCGCGGCGTCGATCGTCGGCACGTTTTTCGTCCGGCTCGGCAGCGACAACCAGATCATGAAGGCGCTATATCGCGGCCTCATCGTCACTGGCGTCATTTCGGCGGTGCTGATCGGCATCATCGCCTGGAAGTATCTTGGCGGCGCGGAATACGCCGTCGGCGCGATCAAGTTCACCTGGCGGCACATCTTCTACAGCGCGCTGACCGGGCTCGCCGTCACCGGCCTGCTGGTGTGGATCACCGAATACTATACCGGCACCAACTATCGTCCGGTGCGCAGCGTCGCCGACGCCTCGACCACCGGACACGCCACCAACATCATCAAGGGTCTGGCGGTCTCGATGGAGGCGACGGCGGGCCCCGTGGTCGTCATCTGCGCCGGTATTCTCGTCGCCTATCTCAATGCCGGCCTGTTCGGCATTGCCATCGCCGCGACGACGATGCTGGCGCTCGCCGGCATGGTCGTGGCGCTCGACGCCTATGGCCCGGTGACCGACAACGCCGGCGGTATCGCGGAAATGGCGGGCCTGCCCAAGGACATCCGCAAGAACACCGACGCGCTCGACGCGGTCGGCAACACGACCAAGGCGGTGACCAAGGGTTATGCCATCGGCTCGGCCGGCCTCGCTGCGCTGGTGTTGTTCGCGGCCTATACCGAGGATCTGCGCCACTACTTCCCCAGCGTCAAGGTGCAGTTCGTGTTGCAGGACCCTTATGTCGTGATCGGCCTGTTCATCGGCGG
>JACQAF010000172.1 GCA_016195145.1 Rhodospirillales bacterium | reverse complement strand
GTTCGTGCGCCGCGACGATACGTTCCGTACCCTCGTCGAGCCGATCGTCTCCGTGACTGCGGCTCCCAATCTCGGCGATCAGCGGCATTTTCCCAACGAGGATAGCCGCGGGATCGATCTCGACGACACCAACCTGTTCCGCCCCAACCGCTTCGCCGCCTATGACCGGCTGGAGGGCGGCCAGCGGGTTACTTATGGACTGAACGCCGATGTTGCCCGGCTGACTGGCGGTCGGGCGACGGCCTTTCTCGGGCAAAGCTATCGGCTGAAGCGCGAATCGGCGTTCACTGTCGGTTCCGGCCTCCAGGACCAGAGCTCCAATATCGTCGGCCGCATAACGCTCAGCCCGCATGAATGGTTTTCGGCCAGCTACCGGTTCCAGCTCGACAAGGACGATCTTTCGGCACAGCGCAATTTCACCGGCGTCACCGTAGGGCCGCGGCCGCTGCGCTTGAGCGTCGGCTATACCTTCCTCGAACGGACGACGCAGACCAATCTGCCGTTCGACCTCGAGCAGATCAGCACCCAGCTCGATGCACAGCTGACCAACAACTGGCGATTCCGGGCCCGCTCGCTCAACAGTATCGGCGCTGATCGCGGGCAGCTTCTGGCGGGCGGTAGTGTATTTTATGAGGACGAGTGTCTGCTTTTCGGGTTCGATCTGACCCGCCGCAATATTGGCAACCGGGACAATCCGCCGGACACGTCGTTCGTCGTGCGCGTTGTCTTGCGCAATCTCGGGGAAATCAAGAGCAATATATTCTGATCGGCCGGGCGATCCGCCGTCAGGGTTGCCGCGCCCGGCCGGAAAGATAGATGGCGACCTGGTTCCGGATATCCTCGCCGATCTGCTGCATAATGCGGTCGCGCGCGCTATCGCGGCTGGTCAGGGTCGAAAACTCCGAATCCGACACCTCGAATGTCGTGCCCAACGACGAGGAGCTGCGAAACACCGGCCGGCCATTGGGATCGGTCAGGACGAAACGCGCAATCGCCGTATAGCCATAACGGGTCGCGGTATCGTCGCGGCGCAAGGCCAGCTCCTGGCGCGGCTCCTCCAGCTTGACCTCGAGCGTGTAACGTATGTTCGCCGCCTCGCCGCGCGGGGCAAAATTATCGAGAAGGTAATTGCGCAGAACCTGACCCGAACGGTCGGCGATCAGGCCGATCCGCACGCGCGCCAGATCATCGGCGACCGAATCGGTGTCGCGCCGGGCGTAAAGGGGCTCGAAGCCACAACCTGCCAGGATTCCGGCACAGACGGCGGCAAGCAGGGCATGACGGGCGAGCGAAACCATGGCGAATCAAATCTAGCAGGTTGCGATGGGGACGACTATTGGTGATCGCGCACGAGATGCGGCTTGTATGGTTCTTCAAGGGCGCGAATTTCGGCGTCATCGAGTTTGACCGAAAGCGCGCCGACAGCCTGTTCGAGATGCTCCATCCGGCTCGCGCCGATGATCGGGGCGGTGACGCCCGGCCGGCGCAAAAGCCAGGCGAGCGCGATCTGGGTCGGCGGCACGCCGCGCGCAGCGGCGATTTCCGCCACCTTGTCGACGATCCGGAAATCGTCGTCCTGGTAGTAATATTTATGGGCGCGATCGTCGGTCTTGGCGCGCACGGTCTCGCCCCAATCCTGCCGTCGACGATTGCCGGCAAGAAAGCCGCGAGCGAGCGGGCTCCACGGCGTGACGCCGATGCCTTCGGCCTGGCACAGCGGAATCATTTCGCGCTCTTCCTCGCGATAGACCAGGTTGTAGTGATTCTGCATGACGGCGAAACGCGTCCAGCCGTTGCGATCGGCGAGATAAAGCGCCTTGGCGAACTGCCAGGCGAACATGCTGCACGCGCCGATATACAGAACCTTGCCGGCGCGCACGATGTCGTCGAGGGCGCGCAGCGTCTCCTCGATCGGCGTGGCGTAATCCCAGCGGTGGATCAGATAGAGATCGACATAATCGGTGCCGAGGCGGCGCAGCGACGCGTCGATCGACGCCATGATGTGCTTGCGCGACGCCCCTTGCTGATTCGGGCCGGGACCCATCGGGTTGCGGAACTTGGTGGCGATGACGACATCCTCGCGTCGCGCAAAGTCCTTGATCGCACGGCCGAGAATTTCTTCCGATACGCCCAGCGAATATATGTCGGCGGTGTCAAAAAAATTGAACCCGAGTTCGAGTGCGCGCTTGATGAACGGCCGGCTCGCCTCTTCGTCGAGCACCCATGGCCGCCATTTCGGCGTGCCATAGGTCATCGTGCCGAGGCAAAGGCGCGATACCTCGACGCCGGTTGTCCCAAGACGCACGTAATCCATCGCTCCCCCTATGTCTCCTTGACCAGCCGGGCGGCATAGAAACCGTCGAGCCCGCCCGCTTCGGCAAGATGGCAGGGCAGCGTACGCAAATCGCCGTCTGCCGTCACCAGTTCGACAAGGCCGTCGACCTCGTCAGCCGACAAAGGTCGGCGGGTCAGGGCCGGCTGGCGGGCGAGGAGCGCCGCGATACGCGCCGGACCCTCCTCGGGTTCGAGCGAACAGGTGCAGTAAACCAGAATGCCGCCCGGCGCCAGCATGGCGACGGCCGCGTCGAGCAGGCGGTCCTGCGCCGGCACAAGACGGTCAAGATCGGCCGGCGATTTGAGGCGCTGGATCTCGGGATGGCGGCGAATCGTGCCGGTGCCCGAGCATGGGGCATCGAGAAGAATAAACGGCGCCGGGGCGGGCGGCTGCCAGGCGGTGGCGTCGGCGACGACGGTTTCGACCGCGAGCCCGAGACGCGCGAGATTGGCCCGCAGCCGCGCAAGGCGGGGGGCCGAGCGGTCGAGGGCGACGACCCGCGCCCCCATCGCGGCAAGCTGTGCTGTCTTGCCGCCGGGGGCGGCGCAAAGGTCGAGAACCGTCTTGCCATCGACCTGGCCGAGCAGGCGGGTAGGCAGGGCGGCGGCGGCATCCTGCACCCACCACGCGCCCTCGGCATAGCCGGGAAGCTCGCCAATCGCGCCGCCCATCGCTCGGCGCAGGCTGCCGGTTGGCAGACGCCGCGCATCGAGTCGCCCGGCCCAGGCCGCCAGGTCGGTTCTGACTGTTATATCGAGCGGTGGTTCGACCAGATGGGCGGCTGCGATGGCGCGGGCCGTCGCCGCGCCATAGCTGGCCGCCCAGGCATTCCACAGCCAGTCCGGCGTGTTGAGTCGTGGCGCATCCTGGCTGGCGAGCAACCCGGCGCCGTCGCGGGCAAGGCGGCGCAACACGGCGTTGACCAGCGGGCGGTAGGGCGCCCGGCGCCCAGCGGCGAGTTCCACCGTCTCGCCGACGGCAGCATGCGGCGGGGTGTCGAGAAACAGGAGCTGGGCGGCGCCAAGCCGCAGAATATCGCGGATATCGCGCGCTTTCGGGGTGAGGTCCTTGTCGAGGCAGGCGGCGAGTGCGGCGTCGATCTGGCCCAGCCGGCGTAAAGTCGTCGCCGCCAGCAGGCGGGTAAAGGCGCGGTCGCGTGCTGCAAGCCGGGCGATAGTCGGATGGCCCTCGAATGCGTCGTCAAGCGGCCGGCGGCGGCGCAGCGTCGCTTCGATCAGATCGAGGGCGACGGCGCGAGCATTCGGCGCGGTGGGGTCGGGGGAAGGTTGAGCCGGGGCATGGGAAGGCATGGTGCGGCTCAACATGCGGCAGACCGGGACCCGAAACAAGGTCGGCCGGAGAGGAGTTCCCGGTAACGCTTTTGGGGCATGGAATAGGGTGGCCGAGCCGACCGTTTTAACCAGTGAAGGACATTTACAAACAGCAGGATAGCCGGATGAGTCGGATCGAGGCGTTAGTCATTGCGATTGGCCTGCTGATTATCGGGATCGCGGCCGCGCGGGCCGATGCGGTCGCACTGCGGGCAGTCGACCAGAGGAACGCGACACAGGTCGAGCGGGGTTGGCTGGATTAACCGCCAGCGATCTCAACCCCAGGGGCCGCGCCCGCTTCCCGCCATTTCACGCAAACGCCGGATACGGTTGGCAACCGCCGGATGGGTGGCGAACAGACTGTTGATCGCTTGACCATGCAGCGGATTGACGATGAACAGATGTGCCGTGGCGGGGTTGCGCTCGGCCGCCTCGTTATCGATCGTGTGCGCCGCCGCATCGATTTTTTCCAGCGCCGAGGCGAGCCAGAGCGGCCGGCCGGAAATTTCCGCGCCGCCGCGATCCGCCTCGTATTCGCGGGCGCGGCTGATCGCCATTTGCACCAGCATCGCGGCCAGCGGGGCAAGAATCATGATCAGCAGCATGCCGACGATGCCGAGTGGGTTGGAATTGCCGTTCGCATCGCGGCGCATGCCGCCGAACAGGAAAGCGAAATTGGCCAGCATGCCGATGGCACCGGCGACGGTGGCGGTGATGGTCATGATCAGGGTATCGCGATTGCGGACATGGGCAAGCTCGTGCGCCATCACCCCGGCAACTTCCTCGCTCGACAGCACATTGAGTAGTCCGGTCGTCGCGCATACGGCGGCGTTCTCAGGGTTGCGGCCGGTGGCGAAGGCGTTCGGCTGGTCGCTTTCGACGATATAAACCTTGGGCATCGGCATGCCGGCGCGCTCGACCAGCTGTTCGACAATGCCATAGAAGCCGGGAGCCGAATTGCGGTCCACCTCGCGCGCGCCGTACATCGACAGCAGCACCTTGTCCGAATTCCAGTAGGCGAACAGGTTAATTGCCAGCGCCAGAAGGAAAGCGATGATCATCCCGCCTTCGCCGCCGATGAGATAGCCGATGGCGAGAAACAGGCCGGTCATGGCGGCAAGCAGCAAGGCGGTACGGACATAGTTCATGGCTGAGGGCAACCCTACGTCGTTTCGGCCGGTTCTTCGGCCCGGCCGGACAAATAGATAAGGAACACCCCTGGCCCTGTTCAAGCCTTGCCGGCATTCGAGGGTCTTGCTAAGGGTCGATTTTGGGTGCCAAATTGGGCCATGAAAACCGCAGAAACGGCAGAAACAAAAGCAAAACCGCTCTCCGCCGCGCCGGCTAAACAACCGGCCGACATAGCCCGGCCGAAAGAGGTTGGCGGCCCGAAGGGCCCCGAGCCTACCCGCTATGGCGACTGGGAGCGGGATGGGCGCTGCGTCGATTTCTGATCCTGCACGTCGGAACGGCTGATTTTCTTGCGGCGCGGGGAGAACGCCGGTAGAACGGCTGTTATGAGCCGTTTCGCGGTCGTCGCCAG
>JACQAF010000171.1 GCA_016195145.1 Rhodospirillales bacterium | reverse complement strand
CGAGCGAGGCGCCGGCGACATAGCCGGGCAGCGCCAGCGGAAAGACGATCCGGCGGAACAGCGTCCAGCCCGATGCGCCGAGATTCTGCGCCGATTCCTCCATCGCCGAATCGATGTTGGCGAGCGCCGCCGACACGTTGAGCAGGATGAAAGGGAAATAATGGATCGCCTCGACGAAAATCACGCCGTTGAGCCCGTCCATGAACGGAATCCGCACGCCGAACCAGTCGTTAAGCAGCAAATTTACCGAGCCGTTGCGCCCGAATACCAGTTGCATCGCCACCGCGCCGACGAAGGGCGGCATGACCAGCGGAACGACGCCCAAAGTCTGGATCAGCCCGGCCCCAGCGAATTCGAAGCGCGAGATGATGTAGGCCAGCGGCACGGCCAGCAATGTCGCCCAGATAACCGACATCAGCGCGACGTAGAACGAGTTATAGAACGACTCGCGGAACAGCGAGGTGGCGAAGAAATCCTGGAAATGGACCAGAGTGAAGCCGTCGCCGCCGCGGAAAGCGACGTAGGTGACTTGCAGAACCGGCACGACCAGGAAGGCGACCAGAAACGCCGCGACCAGCAGAGCCGCCAAAAGCTGCCCTGGACTGGTCGCAACCTGCCGTAGCCACGACGCCAGCGCACCGGGCTGTTTCGCAACAATAGTGAAGTCTGTCACGCGCTCAATTCCGTTTCATCCTGCGGCAGTCCACACCGGATCGCCGCTGGCTTTTCTTTTCGTCAGCGCGCGAGGCTTAGCGCCTGGTCGGCTTTGACCTTTGCATCGGCATAGTTCTTCTTGGCGAAGGCGTCCCACCGTTCCTCGAATTCCGCCTGGCGAACCGGCGCCGGCTTGTCTTTCTTCGCCGGCTGGAAGACGCCGGCGATCTGCGGATCGTTGGCCTCCTTGTCGGTGACCGGAATCGTAGTGGCAAGCTTGCGCGCCTCGGCCAGCGCACGTTGGCTGTCGGCATTCGGCTTCTTGGCCAGCGCCGCTTCGGCGGCATGAATCGCCTTCCATGCCTCATTCAGCTCCTTGAGACGGAAGGTGATCAACCGGTCGTAAAGGGAATTGACCAGTTCGTAGCGTACTTCCGATACGTCGGCGTCGAATTTGACCCGCGCGCCGAGCGAGGGGTTGGTGAACGGATTGGGATATCCGGCTGGGGCCTTGGCGTAGGTGTCGGGGCGCACCGGCAGACGCTGAATCTTGGGATCGAGGAGAACCTCCTGCCCTTCGGTCGAAAGCAGGAAGTCGATAAAGGCCGCCGATGCCTTCGGGCTCTTCCCGCCGGCAATGACCGCAATATTGGCCGGTACGATGGTGGTCAGGCTCGGGTAGACGAATTCGACCGGGAAGCCGCTCGCCTTCGCCGACAGGCCGAAGAAGTCGATGACAATGCCGACGCCGTACTGACCGCTATTGACCGCATCCGGCACGCCGAACGAACGGTCGGAAACCGAAGCGAGATTGCCGCTGATTTCCAGCAACGTCGCCCAACCTTTTTCCCAACCCTCGCCTTGCAGGATCGTTTCGATCGTCAGGTGCGTGGTGCCCGAACGCGACGGCGCGGAAATACCGACATGGCCGAAATAGACCGGCTTCTTCAGATCGTCCCATTCCGTGGGCAGCGGCAGGTTGTTGGCCCGCATATAGCGCGTGTTGTACATGATCCCGTATCCCGAGGCGGCGAAGCCCGAATAGAACCCTTCGGGATCGTTGATCGGATAGGGACCGATGCGCTCGGGGATACCCGGCTGCGTCGAACGATACGGGGCAAGAAGCTTGTCCTTCTTCAGCACCTCGAAGGCATCGGGGGCCGAGGCCCAGAACATGTCGGGCGGGCTCGACCGCGTTTCACGGACAAAGGCCACGGCCGCAGTGGTGCCGCGACTCTGAATCTCGATCTTGGTGCCGGGATGGCGACGTTCGAAGGCTTGCACCAGCGGCGTCGTTACGTCGCGCGGAAAAGATGTGATGATGACGGCACGCTCCTCAAGTCCCTGAGCGAAAGCAGCCGGTAAGGCCGCGATGCTGGCAGCGACAGCCGTCGCAAGGATGGTGTGCCGAATAATCTGTGCGGCGTAAATCATGGCCTTCTCCCCGTTCGTTATATTATTGATTCGTTATATTATTATTGAGCCATGTCACCGGACCTTACGATCCGATTATGACTGGCGTTATTTGAGCCGCGATATAATGGAAACCTGCGGCGATTGCAATGAGGGAAAAATACGGGCGGCGCGGCCGACTCCGCGCCCACGGCGAGGTTTGCCGCGAACGTAAACGGTTCCAGATGTAACGATCTCGTCGCGCCGTCAGTTAATTCTTGGGTCGAGGCTTCCGGCGCGGTAACGGGACGCCATATCGGCCAGCGCGACCACCTTGATCTTCGAGGCCTTGCCCGCAGTGCCGAACTGTTCGTAGCGTTCCTCGCAGATCTTCTGCATCGCGGCGGTAGCCGGCTTGAGGAAGGCGCGCGGATCGAACTCGGCTTTCTTTTCCTGCGCCACCTTGCGGAACTGGGCGGTGATCGCCATCCGGCAATCGGTGTCGATGTTGATCTTGCGCACGCCGTGCTTGATGCCGGCGACGATCTCCTCGACCGGCACGCCCCAAGTTTGCGGCATCTCGCCGCCATGGGCGTTAATCATGTCCTGAAGGTCCTGGGGAACCGATGACGAGCCGTGCATCACCAGATGGGTGTTGGGCAGGCGGCGGTGGATTTCCTTGACCACGTTCATCGCCAGGATATCGCCGGTCGGGCGGCGGGAGAATTTATAGGCGCCGTGCGAGGTGCCCATCGCCACCGCCAGCGCATCGACCCTGGTCCGGCGCACGAAATCGACCGCCTGATCGGGGTCGGTCAGCAACTGGTCGTGCGACAGCACGCCCTCGGCGCCGTGGCCGTCCTCCTTGTCGCCCATGCCGGTTTCAAGCGAGCCCAAGCAGCCGAGCTCGCCCTCGACCGACACGCCCACCATATGGGCTACGTCGCTCACCTTGGCGGTGACGTCGGCATTGTAGTCATAGGGCGCCGGGGTCTTGGCGTCGGCGAGCAGCGAGCCGTCCATCATCACCGAGGTGAAGCCGTTGGTGATCGCCGACAGGCAGGTGCCGGCTTCGTTGCCATGATCCTGATGCATGCAGATGGGTATCTCGGGATAGGATTCGACCGCCGCCTCGACGAGATGACGGACGAAGATATCGCCGGCATAGGAGCGGGCGCCGCGGCTGGCCTGGAGGATGACCGGCGCGTCCTTGGCCTTGGCGGCGCGCATGATCGCCTGCACCTGCTCCATATTGTTGACGTTGAACGCCGGAATTCCGTATTCGTGCTCGGCCGCGTGATCGAGAAGCTGTCGCAATGATATAAGGGCCACGGTTCCTCTCCTTCAAACAATAGTCCAGCCAATAACCCGGCGCGCCATCGACCTAGCTTAAACCCTCTTCCTGACGGCGGCGACGATGGTGTCGGGTGCGATGGCGAAGTGGGCGAAGAGGTCTGGGGCGGGGGCGGAGGCGCCGAAGCCGGTCATGCCGACGAAGCCGCCCTTGGGGCCGAGATAGCGCTCCCAGCCCATCGCGATCCCGGCCTCGACCGCCACCCGCGCGCCGCGCGCCGGGCCGAGCACCCGCCGGCGATAGGCCGCCGTCTGGCGCTCGAACAGCTCCCAGCACGGCAGCGACACCACCGCCGTCGCGATCCCCTCCGCCGCCAGCATCGCGCGCGCCTGCATCGCCAGTTGCACCTCCGAGCCGCTGGCCAGCAGCGTCGCCCGCCGCTCGCCCGCCGCCTCGGCCAGCACATAGCCGCCGCGGGCGCATAAATTCTCCTCCCCCGCCGCCCGCCGCAGCGCCGGCAGATTCTGCCGGCTCAGCGCCAGCACCGTCGGCCCCTCCCGGCGCGCCAGCGCCGCCGCCCAGCACTCCAGCGTCTCCACCGCATCCCCAGGCCGCATCACCGCCAGGTTGGGGATCGCCCGCAGGCTCGCCAGATGCTCCACCGGCTGGTGCGTCGGCCCGTCTTCCCCCAGCCCGATCGAATCGTGGGTCATCACGAACACCACCCGCAGCCCCATCAACGCCGCCAGCCGGATCGACGGCCGGCAGTAATCGGCAAACGCCAGGAACGTCCCCCCGTAGGGCACGATCCCGCCGTGCAGCGCCAGCCCGTTCATCGCCGCCGCCATCGCGTGCTCGCGCACCCCGTAATGGATGTACCGCCCGGCGAACGACCCGCGCTCCACCGGCTCCTGGCTCTTCGCCCTGGTGTTGTTCGAGCCCGTGAGGTCGGCCGAGCCGCCCACCAGCTCCGGGATCGCCTCGGCCAGCACGTCGAGGCAGCGCTGCGAGGCCACCCGCGTCGCCACCGTCGGCGCCTCGGCGATCAGCTTGGCCTTCAGCCCCGCCACCGCCGCCAGCCAGTCCGCCGGCAGCTTGCCGTCCTGGATGCGCCGGAACTCCGCCCGCCGTTCGGCCGGCAGCCCGGCCACCCGCCGCTGCCACGCCGCCCGCGCCTTCGCCCCCCGCGCCCCCATCGCCCGCCAGCGGGCCAGTATCTCTTCCGGCACCTCGAACGGCGCCGCCGTCCACCCCAGCCGCGCCCGCGTCCCGGCAATCTCGTTCGCCCCCAACGGCGCCCCGTGCGAGGCCGCCGTCCCCGCCTTGGTCGGCGCCCCGTAAGCGATCGTCGTCCGGCAGGCGATCAGCGTCGGCCGCTCGCCCGCCCGCGCCGCCTCGATCGCTCCCGCCACCGCCTCCGGGTCGTGCCCGTCCACCCGCACCGCGTTCCACCCGCAGGCCTTGAACCGCGCCACCTGGTCGTCCGACACCGACAGATCCGTCGGCCCGTCGATCGTGATCCGGTTGTCGTCGAACAGCACGATCAGCTTGCTCAGCCCCAGATGCCCGGCCAGCGAGATCGCCTCGTGGCTGATCCCCTCCATCAGGCATCCGTCCCCGGCCAGCACGTACGTATAGTGGTCCACCGCTTCCGCCCCGTAGCGCGCCGCCAGCAGCCGCTCCGCCAGCGCCATCCCCACCGCGTTCGCCAGCCCCTGGCCCAGCGGCCCGGTCGTCGTCTCCACCCCCACCGTGTGCCCGTATTCCGGATGCCCCGGCGTGCGCGAGCCCAGCTGCCGGAACCGCCGCAGCTCCGCCACCGTCATCCCCGGATACCCGGTCAGATACAGCAGCCCATAAAGCAGCATCGACCCATGCCCCGCCGACAGCACGAACCGGTCCCGGTCCGCCCACTCCGGCGCGCCCGCGTCGAACTTCAGATAGCGCCCGAACAGCACCGTCGCCACGTCCGCCATCCCCATCGGCATCCCCGGATGCCCAGACTTCGCCCCCTCCACCGCGTCCATCGCCAGCGCCCGGATCGCGTTCGCCAGCCCCGCATGCTCCGCACTCTGCCGGTCAGACAACACTTCGGAACCGGAAAGGGGTTTGAAATCTGTGGCTGTGGCGCTCATACGATCCCTATCGGTTCACAAGAAATCGACAGCGGCGATACCGCGCGATCGGCCGAACATGCCGTTCGCGCGCCCTTGCCGTCAACCTTAGCCTTTGGGGGGTCTTTGCGCTCGTCGCGATGCGGTAAATTTGACGGCCCGCAATGTCGCGGCTTATGATTCGAATAGGTTCGTACACGGTCGACGAGCACCTAAGTTCAAGAAACGGACGACAACGATAACAACGAGGTATCGGCATGTCCCGGTTGACGGACGCGATGCGACAACTTGAAGCAGCGGTCGGCCAGCTCGACGACGCAATGCGCGCGCAAGGGGCCGTTGCAGTCGATCGCGGGCACGAACAGGACGCGATCAAGACCGAATTGGCGGACGCCGCCACCGCGCATGCGTGCGAGACGGCGGCGTTGCGGGCCGAGATCGAGGCCCTGCGACGCGACAACGCCGCGCTGGACACGGCCGCCGACACCGTCGCCGGGCGGCTCGATGCGGCGATCACCCGGCTGCGCGGCGCGCTGGCAGGGTAGGGACACGCATGGCGCAGGTCACGGTCAAGATCCACAATCGCACCTACCAGGTCGCCTGCGAGGACGGGCAGGAGACCCATCTCGCCAAGCTCGCGGCCTATCTCGACACCAAGGTCACGGAGATCGCCGACGAGGCGGGCCCGGCCGCGCAGATGAGCGACAGCCGCCTCCTGGTGATGGCGGGCCTGGTGATCGCCGACGAGCTTGCCGATGCTTACGACGAATTGCAGGAGCTGCGGGCGGCGCAGACGATCACCGAGATGCCCGATCCCAAGACGGTACGCGAGGCCGAAGAAGCCTGCATCGCGGCGGAAAAAGAGCGCGACGCGGCGCGGAGCGAGATCGAAGAGGCGCGCGCCGCCTGTTTCAAGGCGATGGAAGAGCTGACGGCGCTGCGGGCAAAAGCCGAGGCTGCCGAGGCGGCGGCCAAAACGAGCCGCGCCGGCGAGGACGAAGTGGCGGCGGCGATCGAGGCGCTGGCCCGGCGCGTCGCCGCGCTGTCCGCGCGCGTCGCCGCGCCCCCAGGCTGAACGCCGCACCTTCGGCCGGATTACCTTGTACCGGGGGCGGCGAGCCCCTATCTTGATCAGTGGACGGGCGCTGCGTGGTTCGTCAGGCCGCAAATTCCCTGGGGCCAATACGTATCTCACGGGAACTGTCCCTGCCGGGGCCGTGGTCTCGGTATATGGTGCCCACCTGCGTAAAGCAGGCCACAGAGGATACGCGTACGCCAACGGCCGACGCGGCCCCGTCCAGCCTTATCCCCGCGCGCCCAGCGCGAATCCAGGCATGCGCGATCCCGAACAGCGGATGAGCAACGTCGTCGAATCCAAACGCACGGTACGCAGCGAGGCAATGTCGAAGCGCCATGCCGTGCACGAATCCGGCGGCGGCAAGCTGGCGCTTGCGGTGCGCGAATTATTTCTCGCCATGATCCCGCTGGCGCGCGGCGCGGCGGTCGGCGGTTATTGGCCGATGGGGGCCGAGCTCGACATCGTGCCGGTGCTGGCCACGCTCGATGGGCGCGGCCATGTCTGCGCCCTGCCGGTGGTCGAGGATCGCCACCAGCCGCTCGTCTTCCATCGCTGGCGGCCGCAGGACAAGCTGATCCCCGGCGTGTTCGGCACCTCCACCCCGCGCCGCGACACGCCGCAGGTCGATCCCGATCTCTTGCTCGTGCCGCTGCTCGCCTTCGATGTCGACGGTTATCGTCTCGGCTATGGCGGCGGATTTTACGATCGCACCATCGCCGGCCTGCGCCGGCGCAAGAAGGAATTTCTCGCCGTCGGCGTCGCCTTCTCGGCCCAGGAAGTGCCCTTTGTGCCGCGCGAGGCGTTCGACGAGCGGCTCGACTGGATCGTCACCGACCAGGCGGCGCGCCGCATCGACCGGACGAAGACGGCGTGAGCGGCGCATGAAGGTGCTATTCTGCGGCGATATTGTCGGCCGCGCCGGCCGCGAGGCGGTGACCGCCAATCTGCCCGAGCTGCGGCGCAAGCTCGAACTCGATTTTGTCTTCGTCAATGGCGAGAACGCCGCCGCCGGATTCGGCATCACCGACAAGCTGGCGCGCGAACTGTATTCGGCCGGCGTCGATTGCATTACCACCGGCAATCATGTCTGGGACCAGCGCGAGATCATCGCCACCATCGCCGGCGATCCGCGCCTGCTGCGCCCGGTCAATTTCCCCAAAGGCACGCCGGGCCGGGGGATCGGCCAGTACACGACCAAATCGGGCAGGAGCATCGTCGTCATCAACGTGATGACGCGCCTGTTTATGGATCCGCTCGACGATCCGTTCGCCGCGATCGAGGGGTTCTTCGCCCAGCACCGGCTGCGCGCCGGCGTCGATGCGATCCTGGTCGACGTTCACGGCGAGGCGACGTCGGAGAAAATGGCCCTCGGCCATCTTTGCGACGGCCGCGCCTCGTTGGTCGTCGGCAGCCACAGCCACGTGCCGACCGCCGATGCCCAGATCCTGCCCGGCGGCACCGGCTACCAGACCGACGCCGGCATGTGCGGCGACTATGATTCGGTGATCGGCATGAAGAAAGAGGCGGCCATCGCCCGTTTCGTGCGCAAGATGCCGGGCGAGCGCCTGACTCCCGCCGAGGGGCCGGGGACGATGTGCGCCATTTATGCCGAGATCGACGATGCAACCGGCCTCGCGCGCCGGATCGCCCCGGTGCGCGTCGGCGGCCGGCTGATCCCGGCCATGCCGGGGTGAGGCGCTAGCAGCCGGCGACCCGTCAAATTGTCGCCATATTGGTTTGTTACCGGGTGGGCTATGCCGCCTATGTTTTCTACTAGATTTAGTATAGACTTAACGCGTAATCCCTTAGATATTGCGTTTACAAAACGTTGGATGACCGCTTCCCGATCGCCCTTCAGGACAGCAGCGCATATGGCCGGCCATTCCCAATTCAAAAACATCATGCACCGCAAGGGCAAACAGGACGCCAAGCGGGGCAAGCTGTTCACCAAACTTATCCGCGAAATCATGGTTTCGGCGCGCGGCGGCCTGCCCGACCCCAACGCCAATCCGCGGCTTAAGGCGGCGGTGACTGCGGCGCGCGTCGCCAACATGCCGCGCGACACCATCGAGCGCGCCATCCGTCGCGGTTCGGGCCAGGAAGACGGCGTGGCGGCGCGCTGGGCGAAACCAACTCGGTCGCGTTCATGTTCCAGCGCAACGGCGTCATCGTCTATCCGGCCGCCGCCGCGTCGGCCGACGCGATGTTCGAGGCGGCGCTCGAAGCCGGGGCGGACAACGTCGCCTCGACCGCCGACGGGCACGAGGTGCTGACCGACCCGAACGATTTCGCCAGCGTGCGCGAGGGGCTCGACAGCCAATTCGGCGCGGCGGAGAGTGCGGCGCTTGCCTGGCGACCGACGACCACCGTCGTGCTGGACGAAGAACGGGCGCGCGCGCTGCTCGATCTCGTCGAGGCGCTCGACGATAACGACGACGTGCAGGCCGTCATCGCCAATTTCGAGGTGGCGGACGATGTCATGGCGCGGCTGGGCGTCACGGCGTGAAGATGCGCCTCATCGGCCTCGATCCGGGCTTGCGCTCGACCGGATGGGGCGTGGTGGAGGCGGACGGGTCCCGGCTGCGCCATGTCGAGAACGGCTTGGTGACGTCGGATAGCGCCGGCAGCACGGCCAACCGCCTCAAGGAAATTTACGACGGGCTCGCCGCAGTGATCGAGCGCTTGCGCCCCGATGCGGCGGCGGTGGAGGAAACCTTCGTCAACAAGAATCCGACGACGACGCTCAAGCTCGGTCTCGCGCGCGGCGCGGTGCTGCTCGCCCCGGCGCGCGCAGGGCTCGACGTCGCCGAATATTCGGCTAATGCAGTCAAAAAGGCCGTGGTCGGCGTCGGCCATGCCGACAAGGAGCAGGTACAGATGATGGTGCGCCGGTTGCTGTCGGGCGTCGCCTTTGCCGGGCCGGATGCGGCCGATGCGCTGGCCGTCGCCATCTGCCACGCGCATCACGCCCAGACGCGCGACGCCTGGGCGCGCGGCCAGGTCATGGCGGGGACGGCGGGATGATCGCCAAACTGACCGGCGCGCTCGACACGCTTGGCCGCGATCATGCGGTGATCGATGTCGGCGGCGTCGGCTATTTCGTCCGCGCCTCGTCGCGTACCCTGACGGCGCTGCCGGCGCCGGGGGCGACAACCAGCGTGCTCGTCGAAACCATGGTGCGCGAGGACGCCATCGATCTTTACGGCTTCGCCGATGCCGAGGAGCGCGACTGGTTCCGGCTTCTCCTGTCGGTACAGGGGGTCGGGGCCAAGGTGGCGCTCGCTCTGCTGTCGGCGTTGTCGCCCGGCGAACTCGCCGCCGCTATCGCCGCCGAAGACCGGGCGATGCTGACCCGCGCCGACGGCGTTGGGCCCAAACTCGCCAACCGGCTGGCGAGCGAACTCAAGGACAAGGTTGCCCGCCTGCCTGCGGGCCGGGGTGCGCCGGCCGTTCCCGGCGAGGCGCCGGCCGGGGCGGCCGCAGCCGACGCGGTTTCGGCCCTGATCAATCTCGGCTACCGGCGGGCCGAGGCGATCGGCGCGGTCAACAAGGCGGTAAAAAAACTGGGCGCCGCCGCGCGGGTCGAGACGCTGATTCCCGAAGGGCTTAAGGAGCTTGGCGCATGACCGCGCCGGTCAATCCCCCGGCCGCGCGCGGCGATTCCCGGCCCGACACGGCGCGCGAAGTAGCGCGCGAATTCACCGCAACCGATGCGGCCGAGACAAGCTTGCGCCCCACCACCCTTGGCGAGTTCGTCGGCCAGCGCCAGATGCGCGAGAATTTGCGCGTCTTCGTCGACGCGGCGCATGGGCGCGGCGATTCACCGCCTCGCGCCGGTGGTTGAGGAAATCCTCTATCCGGCGATGGAGGATTTCCAGCTCGACCTGATCATCGGTGAGGGACCGGCGGCGCGGTCGGTGCGCATCGATTTGCCGCCATTCACGCTCGTCGGGGCGACGACGCGCGCCGGCCTGGTCAGCACGCCGTTGCGCGACCGTTTCGGCATCCCGCTGCGCCTCGTCTTCTATACGCCGGCCGAGATGGAAGAGATCGTGCGCCGCGGCGCGCGCGTGCTGGCGATGGACATGACCGCCGACGGCTCGACCGAAATCGCCCGCCGCTCGCGCGGCACGCCACGCATCGCCGTGCGGCTGTTGCGCCGGGTGCGCGACTTCGCCGCCGTCGACGGCGCCGCGCGCATCGACCGGGCGGCGGCGGATGCAGCGCTCAACCGGCTTGAGGTCGACGCCCTCGGCCTCGATGCCATGGACCGGCGCTATTTGCGCTGCCTGGCCGAAAATTACGGCGGCGGTCCGGTCGGCGTCGAGACGCTGGCGGCGGCGCTTGCCGAGCAGCGCGACACGATCGAGGAAGTCATCGAACCGTTTCTGATCCAGGAAGGGTTGATCCAGCGCACGCCGCGCGGCCGGCTCCTCGGCGAGCGCGGCTGGCGGCATATCGGCCTCGAAGCGCCGGCGGGGTTTGCCCGCCAGCTCGATCTGATCGCCGGCGGGGAAACCGAGGACGGCGATGGATAACGCCGCCCCGCCCGCCACGCCATCCGCCGCGACGCATGTTTTCCGGCTGCGCGTTTACTACGAGGACACCGACGCCGCCGGTATCGTTTATTACGCCAATTATTTCAAGTTCGCCGAACGGGCGCGCACCGAGATGCTGCGCGCGGCCGGAATCGAGAACCGCAGATATCTCGAAACCCGAGGCGTCGCCTTCGCCGTGCGCCGTTGCACGGCCGAATTTCTGGCGCCGGCGAAGCTCGATGATCTGCTCGAAGTCCATTCCCGTATCCTGCGCGTGCGCGGCGCCTCGATCGAGGCCGAGCAGCGCGTGATCAGGGACGCGCGCGCGATCGCCCATATCGAAGTGATGCTCGCCTGCGTCGGCCAGGCCGGCCGCCCGGCCCGCCTGCCGCCCGAGGTCATCGCCGCGTTCGCGCCCTCCGCCAAGCCCTCGCCCGCCCAGTCGATGCCCGTCGGGCCCCGTTCCCAAACCAAGCGAGAAACCCATGCAAAGCGCAGTTAACGCCATCGAAACCACCGCCGTCGCAGGCTCGACGCTGGTGCCGCAAATGTCGATGTGGGCGCTCTTCGCCCACGCCGACATTATCGGCAAGACGGTGATCATCATGTTGATCCTCGCCTCGTTCTGGAGCTGGGCGATTATCTTCGAGAAGTTCATGCGCATGCGCCGCCTCTATAGCCAGGCCGATAATTTCGAGGACATGTTCTGGTCGGGCGGCTCGCTCGAAGACCTCTATGACCGTCTCGGCGGCCAGCCGACCGATCCGATGTCGGCGATGTTCGGCGCGGCGATGCGCGAATGGCGGCGCTCCGCCTCGCGCGGCCTGTCGTCGGCCAACCAGATGCGCGCCGGCATGCAAAGCCGCATCGAGCGCGTGATGCAGGTGACGCTGGGGCGCGAGATGGACCGGCTGGAGCGCTACATGACCTTCCTCGCCTCGGTCGGCTCGACCGCGCCGTTCATCGGTCTGTTCGGCACGGTGTGGGGGATCATGAACAGCTTTCACGCCATCGCCGCCAGCAAGAACACCAGTATCGCGGTCGTCGCGCCGGGCATTTCGGAGGCGCTATTTGCCACCGCGCTTGGCCTGATCGCGGCGATTCCGGCGGTGATCGCCTATAACAAGCTGTCGGGCGATTTGGCGCGGTATGCGAGCCGCCTCGACGCCTTTTCGCACGAATTCGGTGCGATCATCTCGCGTCAGCTCGAAGAGAAGGACTAGGCGCCGTGGCCGCCCAACTCATGTCGCCCGGCCGCGGGCGCGCCGCGCGGCGCGGCGCGCGGATGATGAGCGACATCAACGTCACGCCGTTCGTCGACGTGATGCTGGTGCTGCTGGTCATCTTCATGGTCACCGCGCCGCTGCTGACCGCCGGGGTCGAGGTCGATCTGCCCAAGACCAAGGCGGCGCAGGCGACCGGCCAGGACGAACCGCTGGTCGTCTCGGTCAACGCCGCCGGTAAGGTATATCTCCAGGAAACCGAATTCGAACTTGACGCGCTGGTCGAACGCCTGCGCGCCATCACCCAGAACAAGCCGGACCAGCGCGTCTTCGTGCGCGGCGACCGCAGCATTTCCTACGGTCGGGTGATGGAGGTGATGGGCACGATCAGTGCCGCCGGGTTCACCAAGGTGGCGCTGGTCGCCGAGATTCCGGGTTCGTCGACGCCGGCCGGCCGGCCGGCGGCGCGGCCGCAGCGCTGACGAGGAAACCGGATTCCCGATGCGCAAGGCGGCGACAATATCGGCGGCGATGCATGTGGCGGTGTTCCTGATCGCCTGGTTCGGGCTGCCCAATCTGTTCCGCACGCCGCCGGCGGAGGACAGTCCGCTGATCGTCGAGATCCTGCCGATCGCCGAGCGGACGAACGCGCCGCCGCCGAAACCCGAACCGCCGAAGCCGGAGCCGCCGAAACCCGAACCGCCCAAG
>JACQAF010000214.1 GCA_016195145.1 Rhodospirillales bacterium | reverse complement strand
GAATTCCCCTATGCGCCGCGGTTTGTCGAAGTTCTGGGTGCGCGCATGCATTATGTCGAAGAAGGCATCGGCGACCCGATCCTGTTTATTCACGGCAACCCAACATCCTCGTATCTGTGGCGGAACATCATTCCACATGTTTCCTCGCAGGGTCGGGCCATTGCGGTCGACCTTATCGGCATGGGTAAATCGGATAAGCCCGACATCGACTACCGGCTCGTCGATCATATTCGTTATCTAGAAGGGTTCATTGAAGCACTTGGGCTCAAAAACCTAACGCTGGCGATTCATGACTGGGGGTCGGTGCTCGGCATGCATTACGCGCGGCGGCACGCCGGTAACGTAAAGGCGATAGCGTTCATGGAAGCAATAGTTCCACCGGCCGCACCCCTTCCGGATTACGCGGCATTGGGTCCCGGCGCGGGCAAATTCTTCCACGACGTACGGACTCCGGGTCTCGGCGAAAAAATGATTCTCGAGCAAAACATGTTCGTTGAGGCGCTAATGCCGCAAGCCGGCATCGTGCGCGAACTGACGGCGCCCGAGCGCGAGGTTTATCGCGCGCCGTTTTCCAGTCCCATGTCGCGCAAGCCAACGCTTGTCTGGCCGCGCGAAGTTCCCATTGCGGGCGAGCCGGCCGATACGACCGCGATCGTCATCGCGAACGGCGAATGGCTGCATGCGACCGACATTCCGAAGCTGTTTCTTTACGCCGCCCCTGGGGCCTTCGGCTCGCCAAAACTGGCCGCCTACTTCGCCGCAAACCTGAAAAACATCGAGACCGCTTATGTCGGCATGGGTGTGCACTTCATTCAGGAGGACCAGCCGGAGGCGATTGGCCGAGCGCTCGCCGATTGGCGCCGACGGCTGCCGCGCGGGCGGTAGCGCCCAGCCCGGCCGGTGTTCGCCGAGGCCCTATCGCCGCAGATGGTGTGTTGCCGTAAGGTTTGCTAAACAGACGGCGTGAGCGCGACCATCGCCGCCGACGAGGAATTCACCCAGGGGCTCGCCCGCCAGCAAGCGGGCGACGTAGCTGCGGCTATCGCTCTTTATCGCAAGGCGCTTGCCGGCGCGCCCGATCATCCGGGCGCCAACCACTATCTCGGCATGGCGCTTTACCAGCAGGGCAAGGCTGCGGCGGCCCTGCCGCTGGTCGAAAAATCGGTCCGCCTCGCCCCGCGCGATGCGGGTTTTCGCGGCAATCTTGGCATCGTGCTGCTGGCGCTCGGCCGGGCGAGCGAGGCGGAAACGGCGTGCGCCGAGGCGGTGCGCCTCGATCCCCGTTTCGCCACCGCCTATCACACCCTCGGCCAGGCCCTGCTCGCCCCCAAGGCGACGCCGGCGAACACGCGAGCGCGCTGACGGCGTATCTGCGCGCCCTCGATCTGCGACCAAACGATGCCGGAATCTATGCCAATCTCGGCGCCACGCTGCTCGAACTCGGCCGGTTCGACGAGGCGGCGACGGCCTGCAAGCGCGCGATTGCGCTCGAGAACGGGCAGGCAAGCGCGCATTGGAACCTTGCCCATGTCCTGTTGCTCACCGGACGGCTCGCCGAAGGTTGGGCCGAATATGAATGGCGCTGGCGCTTGCCCGATTTCCCTTCGCCGCGCCGGGATTTCGCCGCGCCGCAATGGGACGGCAGCGCGCTTGCCGGTCGCACGCTCCTCGTCCATGCCGAACAGGGATTCGGCGACGCCATCCAGTTTGCGCGTTATGTGCCGCAACTTCGCCGGCGTCACCCCGATAGCGGGCCGATCGTCCTCGAATGCGGGCAACCGCTGGCGAGGCTGCTCGCCGGCCTCGATGGCGTTTCGCAGGTCGTTGTGCGCGGCGAACCCCTACCCGATTTCGATCTCCATGTGCCGCTTCTCTCGCTGCCGGGGCTGTTCGGCACGACGCTCGCCGATATTCCCGGTACGACCCCCTATCTTCAGGCCGATCCGGCCGGCGCGGCGCGATGGCGGGAAATTATCGGCGACGGGCCGAGGCTGCGGGTCGGCCTCGCCTGGGCGGGCAATCCGCGACAAAAATACGTCGCCCAGAAAACCCTGGCCAAGGAACATCTCGCGCTGTTGCTGGCAGTCGAAGGCGTGCGGTTTTTCGGCCTCCAGGTCGGCGCATCGGCAAAGGATATCGAATGGCTGGCGGCGCGTGGCATGACGGATATCTCGTTGCAGCTCGCTGATTTCGCCGAAACGGCGGCGGTGCTTGCCAATCTCGATCTCGTCATCGCGGCCGATACGGTGGTGGCGCATCTCGCTGGTGCTCTCGACCGGCCGGCCTGGGTTATGCTCAACAAGGTGCCGGATTGGCGCTGGCTTACCGAGCGCGGCGATTCGCCGTGGTATTCGAGCCTGCGCCTGTTCCGACAGGAAAAGACTGGCGACTGGGCGACGGTGGTGGCGCGCGTCGCCGCCGAGCTGCGCGGAAAAATCTAGGCGCTATGCGCGAGGGCGAGCAGGCAACGCCCGGCCATCAACTCGGCCGGCTGGCCCGAGGATTTGCACTGGATTTCGGCGTCCAGCAGGCGTGATAGCGCCGCGCCCAACCGGGCCAGCGGCCAGCGGCGCAACGCCGCGCGAAACGCGGCCTCTTCCTTCCAGAACACCGGCGGGCGCAGGCTCATCATCGCCCCCTTTTCGTTCTTGCCCTCGGCGACAAGACCGGCGCAGAGATGCAGGCGCATGAAATGTCGCTGCACGGCGCGCAAGATCGCGACCGGCGACGCGCCCTCAGCTGCGAGCCGGTCGAGCGCGCGTTCGAGCCCGCCGACATCCCCCCCCGCCACTGCGGCGGTCACATCGTCGAAATCGATCTCGGCGCTGTCGCCGACCACGGCGCGGGCGTCGTCGAGCGAGGCCGTAGCGCCCGGGCCGACATAGAGCGCCAGCTTCTCAAGTTCGCCGCGCGTTACCATTCGGTCGCCGCCGAGTCGGCCGGCGAGCCAGGCGAGCGCCTCGGGGTTCGCCTGGACCTTGTGCGCGGCGAGCGTGTCGCGGACCACGGCCGCGAGATCGCGGCCCTCGTCGCGATAGCAGGCGACGGCGGCGGCGTTGTCGGCGCCGTCGAACAGCTTGCGCAGCGCCGATCGCCCATCAAGCTCCCCCGCCTCGATGACGACCAGGGTGTCGCCCGAAGGATGCTTGAGAAACGCGGCAAATGCTGCCGCCGCTTCGTTGCCGCACGGGCGCACGCGCACCACCCGCCGGCCGCCGGTGAGCGCTTGCGCCGCCGCCTCGTCGGCCAGCCGCGCGGGATCGTCCGCCAGGGCGTCACCGGAAAATTCGGCGACACGAAACGGATCGTTAAGATCGTCGACGATCAGCCGCGTCAGCCCCTCGCCGCGCTCGCGCACCAGCCCCAGATCGGGGCCGTAAAACAGTACGGCGCGCACCGCCGGATCGGGCTTCTTCAGGAACGCGGCGGCGGCGCGGGGATCGATCTTCATCGGGCGGCGACCGCGTCGCCGGGTTTCGCCTCGCCGGCGATTTCGCGGATCAGCTTGCTCTGCACCGCGCGGGCGAAATCCGGGTAGCCGCGGGCGATGACGACAAAGGCGCCGGGGCCGCCGATAACCTCGGCCCGGTAATGAATGGCGAGGGGCGCGCCGTCCGGACCCTCGAACGCGGTCGATCCTTCGCGGATAAGGGCAAGCCCATTGATCGTGATGCCGTCGCGTACGGCCGCATCGCGGGCCTGGGCGGCCGGGATCAGACTGCGCCGGTCCGGCCCGTCGCCGGACACGTCGATCACCGCGCGTTCGGCCTTGAACGGGCCCGCCCGGATCATCCGCGCGGCGTGATCGATGGCGTCGCCGATGGCGTTGTAGCTTTGCCGTATCGACGGCGCAAACAGGATCGCGTTGCCGAACGCCTTGGCCGAGGTCTCGTCGTGAATGCGGGTCCAGTCGATGACGGTTCGCGGGGCGCCCGGTGTGCCCCACTCGATATAGGCAACTGCAATCGCGCCATGCTTTCCGGCGCGGATCGAGCGCAGGATGCGCGGGTCGGCGAAGGCCTCGGCATAGCCGTTGCGCTGCAGGTGAAGCTCGTCCGCGTCGATCGATCCCGAAGCGTCGACGGCGAGGACCAGTAGGAGATCGACCGGCTGCGCGCGTACGGCCGTTGGGGCGGCCAGCGCGCCGAGCGCCAACAAGGCGAGGAAGCCGAGAATTTCGTATCGGCGGATCATGTCGTACCCCAGGAACGCGGGGCGATCATATCACGACGTTGACAATCCGGTTGGGGACGACGATCACCTTGCGCGCCGGCTTGCCGGCCATCGCGGTGACGACGTTGGGCGCGGCCAGCGCCGCTTCCCGCGCCGCCGCCTCGGGCGCGTCGCGCGGCAGGTCGATGGTGGCGCGCAGCTTGCCGTTGACCTGCACCGCGACCTTGATCACGTCGTCGATTACCAGCGCCGGATCGGCTTTCGGCCAGGGTTGGTCGCACAGCATGGATTTGTGACCGAGCAGGTGCCATAGCTCCTCGGCCAGATGCGGCGTCATCGGCCCGATCAGCCGAACCAGCGCCTCGCAGCCCTGGCGCAGCACCCATGCCTCGCCCTCGCCCGTGCCCGGCAATTCGCCGAGGGCGTTGGACAGCGTACGGATTTGCGCCACCGCAACATTGAAACGGAATTCCTCGAGGTGGCCGGATACGGCGGCGATCGTCTTGTGGACCTGCCGCCATATAGCCTCGGCGGCCGGCGACAGCTTGGCCGGTTGCGGCGTATCGCTGGGCGGCAGCGGCACCGGCGGTTCGGCGATCATGCGATAGAGGCGGTTGAGATAGCGCCACGCGCCCTCGACCCCCGCTTCGGTCCATTCGAGGTCGCGTTCGGGCGGCGAATCGGACAGCATGAACAGCCGCGCCGTATCGGCGCCGTAGGTGGTGATGATCTGCGTCGGATCGATGACGTTTTTCTTCGACTTCGACATCTTTTCCGACCGACCGGGGACGACCGGCGTCTTGTCGGCGGCGCGCAGAATGATCCCGCCCTCGCCGCGCACCACTTCCTCGGGCGTCAACCAGTTGCCGTCCTTGTCCTTGTAGGTTTCGTGGCAGACCATCCCTTGCGTGAACAGGCCGTCGAACGGCTCGTCGATGCCGAGATAGTCGCATTTCCTCAGCGCCCGGGTAAAAAACCGGGAATAGAGAAGGTGCAGCACCGCGTGCTCGACGCCGCCGATGTACTGATCGACCGGTAGCCAGTAATCGACCGCGCCGCGCTCGAACGCCTGCGGCGAACGGGCGGAGCAGAAACGGGCGAAATACCACGCGCTTTCGAAAAACGTGTCGAAAGTGTCGGTCTCGCGCGTCGCCGGCTTGCCGCAACGCGGGCACGCCACGTGCTTCCAGGTTGGGTGGCGGTCGAGCGGATTGCCCGGTTTGTCGAAGGTAGCGTCCTCGGGAAGCTTTACCGGCAGATCCGCGTCTGGCACCGGCACGATGCCGCACGCCGCGCAGTGAACGACCGGGATCGGGCAGCCCCAATAGCGTTGGCGCGAAACCAGCCAGTCGCGCAGGCGATAGACAATCGTCGGCTCGCCGGCGCCCAGGTCCGCGAGCCGCCGGCCCGCTTCCGTCTTGGCGGATTCGACGTCCATGCCATCGAGGAAGGCGGAATTGATGATGATCCCGTCGTCGGTAAAGGCCGTGTCGGCGATCTCGAAATCCTCCGCCTTGCCGTCGCGCGGCAGGACGACCGGGCGTACCGGCAGGCTGTATTTGCGCGCAAAATCGAGGTCGCGCTGGTCGTGCGCCGGGCAGCCGAAAATGGCGCCCGCGCCGTATTCCATCAGCACGAAATTGGCGATGTAGACCGGCAGCTCACGCCCGTCGATGAACGGGTGCAGGGCCTTGAGGCCGGTATCGACGCCCTTCTTCTCCTGCGCCTCGATCACCGCCTCGGACGTGCCGATGCGCTGGCATTCGGCGATGAAGGCGGCGATCGCCGGGTTCTTTTGCGCGAGATCGGCCGCCAGCGGGTGTTCGGGCGACAGGGCGCAGAACGACGCGCCGAACAGCGTGTCGGGCCGGGTAGTGAAGACGGTCAGGCGGTCGCTGTGGCCCTTGAGGGCGAAGCGCACTTCGGCCCCGGCCGAGCGGCCGATCCAGTTTTCCTGCATCAGCCGCACCTTGTCGGGCCAGCGCGGCAGCGATTTAAGGGCGTCCAGCAGCTCGTCCGAATAGGCGGTGATGCGCAGGAACCATTGTGACAGCTTGCGTTTCTCGACCGGCGCGCCCGAGCGCCAGCCGCGGCCGTCGATCACCTGCTCGTTGGCCAGCACCGTCCGGTCGACCGGATCCCAGTTGACCGACGCTTCCTTGCGGTAGGCAAGGCCGGCCGCGAGAAAATCGAGGAACATCTTCTGTTCGTGCTTGTAGTAATCGGGATCGCAGGTGGCGACCTCGCGGCTCCAGTCGAGCGACAGGCCCATCGACTTGAGCTGCTCGCGCATCGTAGCGATGTTCTCGTAGGTCCATTTGGCCGGATGGACGCCGCGCTCGATCGCCGCGTTCTCGGCCGGCAGGCCGAAGGCGTCCCAGCCCATCGGATGCAGCACATTGAAGCCGAGCGCCCGGCGATGGCGGGCGACGACATCGCCCAGCGTGTAGTTGCGGACATGGCCCATATGGATGCGCCCCGAGGGATAGGGGAACATCTCGAGGACGTAGTATTTACGCCGCTTGGTATCCTCGCGCGCGGCAAAGACGCCGGCTTTTTCCCACGCCGCCTGCCACTTCGTCTCGGTTTCCCTGAAATTATAACGCGCCATGCCTACCTGCCGTTTACGGACCGGCTGCAAGCATTATGCGATTAGGACGGATTTGAGAAGACCCCAGCTTCGGGTCGGCGCGTCAGGTCGGTCCGGCGGCGCACCAGTCTTGCCAGGCT
>JACQAF010000213.1 GCA_016195145.1 Rhodospirillales bacterium | reverse complement strand
CTCGAAGGTCGCCTCGGCGACATGGCCTTGCGCGCCGGCGAGGCGTAACGGCCGCGCCCAGTGCTTGATCCTGACCCCGTTGACCTGGGCCAGTTCCTGCTCGTGGCCGGTGGCGCTCATCGATTCCGGTCCGCGGCGGTAGACCAGCGTCACGTCCTCGGCGCCCAGTCGCCTGGCCTGCACCGCGATGTCGATGGCGGTGTTGCCGCCGCCGATCACGACGACGCGCCGGCCGACCGGCAGCGCGGCGAAATCGTCCGCCTGGCGCAGCCTGGCGATATAGTCGACCGCGTTATAAACGCCGTCGAGGGCCTCGCCCTCGCAGTCGAGGGCCTTGACCCCGGCGAGCCCCATGCCGAGGAACACTGCCGGGTAGTCGCGGCGCAGCTTGGCGAGGGCGATGTCGCGGCCGAGCGCCTGACCGGTCCGCACCTCGATGCCGCCGATGCCGAGGATGAAATCGACCTCGCGGCGGGCGAAATGATGCGCGACCTTGTATTCGGCGACGCCGAATTCGTTGAGGCCGCCGCCGCGCGGCTTGGCCTCGAACACGACCGCGTCGTGGCCGAGCTGCGCGAGGCGGTGGGCGCAGGCGAGCCCGGCCGGGCCGGCGCCGACGACGGCGACCGTTTTGCCCGAGCGCTCGGCGCGGGCGAAAGGCTGGCCGCCGTTTTCCATCAGGTGGTCGGTGGCGTAGCGTTGGAGCTGGCCGATCCGTACCGGCTTGCCTTCCTGGGCGGTGCGCACGCAAGCCTGCTCGCACAGAACCTCGGTCGGGCAGACGCGGGCGCACGCGCCGCCGAAAATGTTTTCTTCGAGAATGCGCACAGCCGCGCCCCGGACATTGTCGGTGGCGATTTTCTTGATGAAGCCGGGGATGTCGATCCCGGTCGGGCACGCCTCGAGGCACGGCGCGTCGTGGCAGAAATAGCAGCGGCTCGCCTCGATCAGCGCCGTCTTGCGGTTGAGGACGGGATGCAGATCGTCGAAATTCTCGGCGTACTGCTCGGCCGTCAGGCGTCCGGCGGCGATGTCCGGGCGGGCGGCGAGGCCGGCGTCGGCGCTCATGCTCGCGTCTCCGCGCGGACGGGACGGGCGTATCCCTGCATCTTTCATCTCCCCCGTATCGAATTATTGACCCGAGCTTAGGCAAAACTTGACCAAACGGTCAATAGTAATATCCTTGCCCCGACTGCGCGATCCGCGCATTCTGCTGCGCCCCTCGGGCTGTCCGGCGGGCCAACCAAGGAAGACACGACAAAAAATGGCGACGGCGAAAGCGAGCAAGCGAAAAACGGTGGCAGCGGCGCCCAGTTCCGTACGCCCGAAATGCGCCGCACGCCCGGTGCGTGGCAAGCGTCTGGCGCGCAACCGGCGCGGCGACACGGGGCCGGCGGGCAGCATCCGCGCCCGCAACCAGGCGCGCATCCTCAAGGCGGCGGAAGCGGTGTTCGCGGCCAAGGGCCTGAGCGGCGCGACGACGGCGGAAATTGCCCAACGCGCCGGGGTGCCGAAGCCGAACCTGCATTACTATTTCGGCACCAAACAGCAGCTCTACGAAAGCGTGATCCGCAACATCCTCGGCCTGTGGCTCGGCGCGATGGACGAAATCCGCCCCGATGCCGATCCGGCGCAGGCGATCGGCAATTATATCCGCAGCAAGATCCGCTATTCGCGCGACTGGCCGGAGGCCTCGCGCATCTTCGCCATCGAGATCATCGGCGGCGGCAAGCACGTGATGGGCTTCCTCAAGACGAATCTGCGCAAGCTGGTCAAGGAAAAGGGCGAGGCGATCCGCGCCTGGGCGGCGGCGGGGAAGATGGACCCGGTCGATCCGGCCCATGTGATGTTCATGATCTGGGCGGCGACCCAGACCTATGCCGATTTCGCGGCCCAGATCGGCGCCGTACTCGACAAGAATCCCCGCGCCGACGACGTGTTCGAGACGGCGACCGAAACCGTGGTCAATATCGTGCTCAAGGGGTGCGGCATCGCGCGCTGACGCCGCCCCGGTTCCTCTCGCCGGCGCTACGCGGCGAGCACCTGCGCCGCCGGGCTGTAGTTTTCGCCCTGCGCCTCGGCGACCGCCTGGTAGGTGAGCTTGCCCTTGAACACGTTGAGCCCGTTGCGCAGATGCAGATCGTCGGCCAGTGCCCTGGCGTAACCCTTGTCGGCCAGGGCCAGGGTGAACGGCAGGGTCGCGTTGTTGAGCGCGAAGGTCGAGGTGCGCGCCACCGCCCCCGGCATGTTGGCGACGCAGTAATGGATGATGTTGTCGACGGCGTAGATCGGCTTGGCATGGGTCGTCGGCTTCGAGGTCTCGAAGCAGCCGCCCTGGTCGATCGAGACGTCAACCAGCACCGCGCCGCGCTTCATCTTCGCCAGCAGGGCGCGGGTGACGCGCTTGGGCGCCGCGGCGCCCGGCACCAGCACCGCGCCGATCACCACGTCGGCCTCGATCACGCTGTGCTCGACCGCCTCGCTGGTGGCGTAGAGCGTCTGCACCCGCCCGGCGAACAGATCGTCGAGCTCCTTCAGCCGGGTAAGCGAACGGTCGAGGATGGTCACCTGCGCCTGCAGGCCGAGCGCCATGCGCGCGGCGTTGGCGCCGACGACCCCGCCGCCGATCACCGCGACCTTGGCCGCGGCGACGCCGGGCACACCGCCGAGCAGCATGCCGCGCCCGCCCTGGGCCATTTCGAGGCAGTGGGCGCCCGCCTGGATCGACATGCGGCCGGCAACCTCCGACATCGGCGCCAGCAGCGGCAGGCCGCCGCGATCGTTGGTCACCGTTTCGTAGGCGATGGCGACGCAGCCCGATTTGAGCAGGCCGCGCGTCTGTTCGGGATCGGGCGCGAGGTGGAGATAGGTGAACAGCACCTGGCCGGGGCGCAGAATCGCGCATTCGGCCGGCTGCGGCTCCTTGACCTTGACGATCATGTCGGCGCGCCCGAACACCGTCTTGGCGTCGGGCGCAATCTCGGCCCCGGCCGCGACATAGTCGGCGTCGGGCAAGCCGATCGCCTCGCCGGCTAGCGTCTGGACGAGGACGCGGTGGCCATGGCGCGTCGCTTCGCGCACCGCCGCCGGCGTCATGCCGACGCGGTATTCATGGTCCTTGATCTCTTTGGGAACGCCAATCAGCATGAAATCCTCCTCGGGCGGTCCGGCGCGCGCCGGCCGCTTGCGGTTCGATGAATCGTGAAACTGTCCCTTCGGCCTAGGACAGGCGCTTTAAAATCTCCGCCAGCTTGCCGAAGATTTCGTCGATGTGCTGCTTGGTCAGGATCAGCGGCGGCGACAGCGCGATGATGTCGCCGGTGGTGCGGATCAGCAGACCGTCCTCGTAGGCGCGCAGAAAGGCGTCGAAGGCGCGGGCCGTCGGCTTGCCGGGGATGGGATCGAGCTCGATGCCGGCGATCAGGCCGAGATTGCGTATGTCGATGACATGCGGCAGGTCCTTGAGGCCGTGCACCGCGTCTTCCCAGTATTTCGACAGACCGCGCGCCCGCTCGAAAATCCCCTCTTCCTGGTAGATATCGAGGGTCGCCAGCCCGGCCGCCGCCGCCAGCGGGTGGCCGGAATAGGTGTAGCCGTGGAACAGTTCGATGGCGTTTTCCGGCCCGGTCATGAAGGCGTCGTAGATTGCGCGGCTGGCGAACACCGCGCCCATCGGCACCGTGCCGCTGGTGATGCCCTTGGCGACAGTCATCAGGTCGGGCTCGACGGCGAAATAATCGGCGGCGAATGGCGTGCCGAGGCGGCCGAAGCCGGTGATCACCTCGTCGAAAATCAGCAGGATGCCGTGGCGGTCGCAAATCTCGCGCAGGCGCTTGAGATAGCCCTTGGGCGGGACCAGCACGCCGGTCGAGCAGGCGACCGGCTCGACGATCACCGCCGCGATGGTCGATGCATCGTGCAGCGCGACGATGCGTTCGAGATCGTCGGCGAGATGCGCGCCATGCGCCGGCTCGCCGCGGCTGAAGGCGTTTTGCGCCGGCAGATGGGTGTGCGGCAGATGGTCTACGCCGTTGAGCAGGGGGCCGAAGAACTTGCGATTGCTGACGATGCCGCCGACCGAGATGCCGCCGAAACCGACGCCGTGATAGCCGCGCTCGCGCCCGATGAAGCGGGT
>JACQAF010000212.1 GCA_016195145.1 Rhodospirillales bacterium | reverse complement strand
ACCTTGAATTCGCGCTTCATGCGGTCGACGATGATCTCAAGGTGCAGTTCGCCCATGCCCTTGATGATCGTCTGGCCCGATTCGGGATCCGAGGAGACGCGGAACGACGGATCTTCGGTCGCCAGGCGGGCCAGCGCCATGCCCATCTTTTCCTGGTCGCCCTTGGTCTTCGGCTCGACCGCGACCTCGATGACCGGATCGGGGAACACCATGCGTTCGAGCAGGATCGGCTTGTCGGCGTCGCACAGCGTCTCGCCGGTCGTCGTGTTCTTGAGGCCGGCCAGCGCCACGATATCGCCCGCCCGCGCTTCCTTGATATCCTCGCGGTGATTGGCGTGCATCAGCAGCATGCGGCCGATGCGCTCGCGGTTGTCCTTGACCGAGTTGAGCACGCCGGTGCTCGAGGCCAGCACGCCTGAATAGATGCGCACGAAGGTGAGCGAGCCGACGAACGGGTCGGTCATGATCTTGAAGGCGAGGCCGGAGAACGGCTCGTCGTCCGAACATTTGCGCTCGATCTCGGTGTCGGTGTCGGGGATCGTGCCCTTGACCGCGGCGACGTCGGCCGGCGAGGGCAGGAAATCGACCACCGAATCGAGTAGCGGCTGCACGCCCTTGTTCTTGAACGCGGCGCCGCAGATAACCGGATAGAACTTGCTGGCGACGGTTCCCTTGCGGATACAGGCCTTGAGTACTTCTTCCGACGGCTCGGTGCCGCCGAGATAGGCCTCGAGCGCCGCATCATCCATGTCGATGACCGCCTCGATCAGCTTGGCGCGGTATTCCGCCGCCTGGGCTTTGAGGTTGTCCGGGATTTCGCCGAGGATGTACTCGGCGCCCATCGTCTCGTCCTTGTAGGTGACCGACTTCATGCGCACGAGGTCGACCACGCCGATGAACGAGCTTTCGGCGCCGATGGGAAGCTGAAGGACCACCGGCTTGGCGCCGAGGCGCTCCTCGATCGTCCGTACCGACATGAAGAAGTCGGCGCCGATGCGGTCCATCTTGTTGACGAAACAGACGCGCGGCACGTCGTATTTGTCGGCCTGCCGCCACACCGTCTCCGACTGCGGTTCGACGCCGTTGACGCCGTCGAACACCGCCACCGCGCCGTCAAGCACGCGCAGCGAACGCTCGACCTCAATGGTGAAGTCGACGTGGCCGGGCGTATCGATGATGTTGATGCGGTGATCGTGCCAGAAGCACGTCGTTGCGGCCGAGGTGATGGTGATGCCGCGTTCCTGTTCCTGCTCCATCCAGTCCATCGTCGCAGTGCCCTCGTGCACTTCGCCGATCTTGTAGGACTTGCCGGTATAGAAAAGGATGCGCTCGGTCGTTGTCGTCTTGCCAGCATCAATATGGGCCATGATGCCGATATTGCGGTAGCGATCGAGGGGGGTTACGCGGGACATATCGAGATTCCGTAATCCGGGCTACCAGCGGTAATGCGAGAACGCGCGGTTGGCCTCGGCCATACGATGCGTATCTTCGCGTTTCTTGACCGCGGAGCCGCGATTGTTGGCGGCGTCCATCAGCTCGGCTGAAAGCCGCTCGGTCATCGTGTGTTCGGTGCGCAGGCGGGCGATCGAAATGATCCAGCGGATGGCGAGCGCCTGACCGCGATCGGTGCGAACCTCGACCGGCACCTGGTAGGTGGCGCCGCCGACGCGGCGCGAACGCACCTCGACCGCCGGCTTCACGTTGTCGAGCGCATTGTGGAAAAACTTGAGCGGATCCTGTCCGGTGCGCTTCTGGATGTGATCGAGGGCGCCGTAGACGATGCCTTCGGCGGCCGACTTTTTACCCGAATACATCAGGCAGTTCATGAAGCGCGTAAGCGTCGTGTCGCCGAACTTCGGGTCCGGCAGAACTTCGCGGCGTTGGGCGGCGCGGCGGCGCGACATTCTTTCCTCCCTACTTCGGGCGCTTGGCGCCGTATTTCGACCGGCGCTGGCGGCGATCCTTCACACCCTGGGTGTCGAGGCTGCCGCGGATGATGTGGTAACGCACGCCGGGCAGGTCCTTGACGCGACCGCCGCGAATCATCACCACCGAGTGTTCCTGAAGATTATGGCCTTCGCCGGGGATGCGGATCAGCTGGTTGATCGTCGGCATCCCGAATTCACCCTTCCAAGCCGCCCTGTCGCCCCGAATGGGAGATACAAAGCGGCGAAACAAAATGCCCGACAGGGAAGCAAACCCGATTGCTCCCAGCGGGCCTACAATCGCCGATGCGTTCGGCGAGAACGTCGATTCTGCGTTTCACCCGAAACCGCGTTTCGAACGTCGCCGTTCGACCACCGGCCCCTCAAAGGTTGCGCGGAATATATGGATATGGGCCGGGGGCGTCAAGCAATTCTACGGCGTTTCCCAAGATGCCCGGATAAACGGAAAATCCCTTGCCACACCAAGTGGTTACAAACTAGTCTGGCGACTATTGTCGGGCAGGAAAACGGCCCCTTCCGCGACATGCGCGAAAGGAGCCGTTTTACCGTCTTAGCCAGCTGTAAACGCTGGTGTTAACTTCACGCTGATTTGGCGCGCCGGCGGCTGCCGGCAATAGCCTTCGGCTTTTCCTTGGTTTCGGCGGCCGGCTTTTCTTCGCCCTTGGCCCCCTTGTCCTTGGCGGCCAGCAATTCGCGGTCGCGTTCGGCCGCGATTTCGCGCAGGCGGTTCATCACCGAGCCGGTGCCGGCCGGGATGAGCCGGCCGACGATGACGTTCTCCTTGAGGCCCTGAAGGTTGTCGACCTTGCCGATCACCGCCGCCTCGGTCAGCACGCGCGTCGTCTCCTGGAACGAAGCGGCCGAGATGAACGAGCGCGTCTGCAGCGACGCCTTGGTGATGCCCTGCAGGACCGGCTTGGCCGTCGCCGGCTTGTAGCCGCCGGCGATGGCCTTGGCGTTGGCCTCGTCGAACTCCGAACGGTCGATCTGCTCGCCCGCGAGATAGGTCGTCTCGCCGGCGTCGTCGATCTCGACCTTTTGCAGCATCTGGCGAACGATCACCTCGATGTGCTTGTCGTTGATCTTCACGCCCTGCAGGCGATAGACGTCCTGGATCTCGTTGACGAGATAGGTCGCCAGCGCCTCGACGCCGAGCACGCGCAGGATGTCGTGCGGCACCGGGTTGCCGTCCATCAAGAGATCGCCCTTCTGCACGAAATCCCCTTCCTGGACGCTGATGTGCTTGCCCTTGGGGATCAGGTACTCGATCGGCGTCAGGCTCTCGTCCGCCGGGCGGACGACGATGCGCCGCTTGGCCTTGTAGTCCTTGCCGAACTCGACGCGGCCTTCGGTCTCGCTGATGATCGCGTAGTCCTTGGGCTTGCGCGCCTCGAACAGCTCGGCGACGCGCGGCAGACCGCCGGTGATGTCGCGGGTCTTCGACGATTCGCGCGGG
>JACQAF010000185.1 GCA_016195145.1 Rhodospirillales bacterium | reverse complement strand
GGGCGCGTCGTCGTCTGCTTGATGAAGCGCAGGCGCGGCCGGCGGCCCCCGACCAGCGGCGGCGGGTGCGCCTCGGTCACGCCTTCGAGCCAGCGATTGAGCTTGGGCGTCGGCACGCGGGAGTTCCAGAGATCGTAGATATCGATCACGGCGCGCATCAGCTCGTCGAGCTTGCGCCCGTGCAACGCCGACAGGGGCACGAACGGCACGCCCTTGACCTGCGGCAGCGAGATTTCCAGCCGGTCGCGCAGCTTGCGCAGCGCCGCCCGCTGATCGTCGATCAGATCCCATTTATTGACCGCGATGACCAGCGCCCGCCCTTCCTCGACCACCAGGCGGGCGATGGTCAGGTCCTGCTTTTCCAGCATCAGCGTCGCATCGAGCACCAGCACGACGACTTGCGCCTCGCGCACGACGCGCAGCGTCTCGACGCCCGACATGCGCTCAATGGGATTGTCGATCCGCGCCCGCTTGCGCAGGCCGGCCGTGTCGACGAGGCGGAAGCCGCGGCCCTTCCATGCCCACGGCACCTCGATCGCATCGCGCGTGATCCCCGGCTCCGGCCCGGTCAGCATCCGCTCCGCGCCCAGCAGCCGGTTGACCAACGTCGACTTGCCGACATTGGGGCGGCCGATGATAGCGATGCGGATCGGGCGTTCCTCGGCGACGGCGTTATCCGCGTTGGCGGCATCCTCCTCCGGCTCGTCCTGGATGATCGCCGATTCCGGCATCAGGGGCAGCAAGGCGGCGTGAAGATCGGCCAGCCCCTCGCCATGTTCGGCCGCGATGGCAACCGGCTCGCCGAAACCGAGCGCAGCCGCCTCGCCCAGCCCCGGAATCGCCGTCCGGCTTTCGCATTTATTGGCGACCAGCACGATCGGCCGCCCGGCCTTGCGCAGCCAGCGGGCGAAATGCTGGTCGTCGGCCGTCAGCCCCTGGCGGGCGTCGATCACGAACAGAACCAGATCGGCGTCGGCGACCGCGCGCTCCGTCTGGGCGCGCATGCGCGCCGCCAGCGTTTTCGGCGCGGCGTCTTCAAGACCGGCGGTGTCGATGGCGGAGAAAATGAGATCGCCGAGTTGCGCCTCGCCCTGGCGGCGGTCGCGGGTCAGGCCCGGCGTATCGTCGACCAGCGCCGTGCGCCGGCCGACCAGCCGGTTGAACAGCGTCGACTTGCCGACATTGGGACGCCCGATAATGGCGACCGTGAACGCCATGTCGATTCCCCGCCGCTAGCGCAACGCGACGAGATTGCCGTCGTCGGTCAACACGTACACCGTGTTATTGGCAACCACCGGCGGCACCGAAACGCCCCCCGGCAAGGACAAACGGTCGAGGATTTCTCCGCTCTGCGGCGAGACCATGACCCCCTCGCCGCGAGAGTTGGCGAGAAACAGTTTGCCGCCGGCCAAAATGGGGGCGGTCCAGATGATGCGGTCGCGGCGCGCCTTTTCGTCGCGAAAGCGTTGCAGGCTTCGCACCCATCTGACGCGGCCGTCGCGCCGGGTCATCGCAATCAGCTCGGATTCGACCGTGGTCATGAAAATGAAATCGCCGGCCAGCCACGGCGTCGAGAGACTGCCGATCGTCTGATCCCAGATTCGGTTGCCCGAGCGCAGGTCGATTGCGATCATCCGTCCGCCATGGCTGACCGCGAAGACCTGCCCGCGATCGATGACCGGAAGCCCGCGCACGTCGGCAAGCGACGAAACCGCGCCTGACCGCAACACCCCGGCCAGCGAATCGGACCAGAGGAGCCGTCCGTTATCGGCCCGCAAGGCGAACACCTCGCCCGAAGAAAACGCCGCAATGACGACGTTGCCCTCGGCGGCCGGGCTGGCGCTGCCGAATAGGCCGGCCGATTCGGTCAGGCCGCTGAAATTCCATAGCTTGCGGCCGGTTTCGGCATCGAACGCCTGCAGCTGGTTATCGGCGCTGATCGCGAACACCCGGCCGCCGACAACCGTCGGTCCGCCGCGCAGCGGCGCGGTCACCGTCTGGCGCCAGATTTCCTTGCCGCTCGCCGCTTCGAGGGCAAGCACCTGGGCAAAGCCGGTGCTGACATAAAGCCGCCCCTCATCGAATGCAACGCCGCCACCGCCCGCCCCGCCCGCCCGTTCGTTCTCGGGCTTGACGTCGAACCGCCACAGCGCGGCGCCAGTTGCCGCATCGAAGGCGTTCACCTCGCTGCCTGCATCGATGAGATAGATCCGGCCATCGGCGATCACCGGCGGCGACGATATCCGCCCCGAGCTGCCCGACCCCTCGCCCGCGCTGATCCGCCAGGCGACGCCAAACTTGCCTGCTGCCAGATGGCCCATGGCATGTCCGGGCGTACCACCGGATTGCGGCCAGGCATTGTTGGCGACTGGTGCCGGCAATTCCACCTCCAGCGCCGCCAGGCGCGGATCGGCCTCGACCGACTGGTCTCGCTGCAAGACGCTGATTCGATCGCCCGGGATCGGCTTTTTTTCGGGGCCGCTGAACCAGTCGCCGATGCCGCAGCCGGACAGGGCCACCGCCACCCCGATCAGCGGCCAGATATGACGTGCGGGCATCTTGTCGCCGATCCGTCTAACCGCCGAACGCAGCCAGCATCTCCGCCGCGCGGGCGCGTATGCCCGCCGGCGCGGCCGGATCGTCGGAAATTTTCGTGTAGCTTTCCTTGGCCTTGCCCATCTCGCCTTTCTTCATCGCCGATATCGCCGCTATTTCGAGTGCGGTGAACCGCCATGGGCTGGCTGAACCGGCCAGCGCGGCCAGATCCTCGACGGCATCGCCGGCGCCCGGGCTGTCAATGGCGTTGAGCGCGGCGAGGATGGTCGCGATATCGCGCATTTCGCGGTCGACGCTGCTATCGGCGGCAATCTCCCGGTAAGTCGCGATCGCCGCCGGGATATCGGTCTGGGCGAGCAGCGCCGCCTCGTAGAAGCGGGCGAGGACGGCATAGCCGGCGCGGCCGGTGCGCGCGATGTCGGCGAACGAAATGGCGGCGCGGTCGCGGTTGCCGGCCTGGATCAGATCGAGGGCGGTCACGAATCGGACGCCGTCGGCTTCCGCCTGCCGGCGTTGCCAATCCTGCCAGGCGACGTAACCCGCCGTGCCGATCACCAGCGCCAGGGCGCCGGCGATCACCCAGTTGCCGTACCGCTTCCACAGCTGAACGGCGCGGTCGCGCCGCAGGTCTTCATCGACTTCTCTAAAAATATCTTCGGCCACTGCAACCCCTCGATTGATGCCCCCGGAAGGCCGGCTCAAGCGGCCGGTTCCCCAAAAGGCGCGCTACCATAGCCCGCGTCGTGTCGCGGCGCAAACCCGCAAGACGCCCCGGCGAGGGCGGTTAAGCGCTTGGTTTTCCGCCAAGAATGTGGACAGAACAAGGCAAATCGGCGACACTTTCTCCAGTGGGGCTGCCCAAGGAGGCGAACGGCTGCGCAATGGCCAAACTCGTTCACTTGGCCGATTACCGGCGCCAAGGACACCGGATCTGTTTCGATCGCCGGGAGTTGACCAAAATCCTTGCGCTTTACGCCGAGCGCGTGGCCCGCGGCGAGTGGCGCGATTACGCCATCGACCACCGGCCCAACATGGCCGCCTTCGCCGTGTTTCGCAGCTCGCTCGACTGGCCGCTTTACGTTATCGCCAAGTTCGGCCCCGAAATGCGCCGCCAGGGGAATTACGTCGTCTCCAGCGGGTCGCGCAAGCTGACCCAGGGGCGATCGATCGACGATGTTCTACGGGTTTTTGCGCGCGAGGCCGAACCGGCCTGAACGGCCGGGCATCGGGTACTACGCAATAAACAAGATCGAGGGGAAGACGCGCGGCCAGCGGGATCAGCGCCGCTGGCTGGCGACCTTGCGCCCATTGCCACCGCGCAGCGTCTCGAGGCGCTCATAGGCTTCGACGACCGGACCGAGCTCGCCGCGTTTATCCGATTTGCCCTTGCCGCCCTGCTTGGTCAGCGCAATTTCGAGGGCGCGCAAAAGATGTTCCGCCACCTCGAACTCCCGCGTGTCGCAGGCCTGGTTGAAGGCTAGCAGAATCTTGTCGCTCAGGCGCCGCGTATAAACGGTCATCGGGGCTCTCTTTTTGCCGACGGGAACAGCCGCCAAACGGTTTCATATCCGATCCGGCGATTGCCACAATAGACCGGTCTGGTTAAGGACCGGTTAAGATGGCCGATATCGGACGACGTATCAGGCGCGCGAGGCGCTGCTCGCCGGCGCCGACCAGACCGGGCGGACGACGGCGATGAAGACCCGGAAGGGCACGAGGCAGACCGTCGCCATGGCGAATTTGACCGCGAAATCGCCGATCCCCAACGTAACCCACGGCACCTCGGTACCGGCGAAGGCGATGCTGAAGAACACCGCGGTATCGAGCGCCGAGGAGCACACAGCCGAAACGAACGGGGCGCGCCACCAATTTTGCCGGCGCAAGCGATTGAAGATGGCGATGTCGAGCAACTGGGCGACAAGGAAAGCGCTGCCCGAGGCGACGGCAATGCGCGTCGGCGCTACCATCAGCGACAACAGCACGCCGAACGCGAAGCCGAGATAGACCATGCGGCGGGCCACCACCGGTCCATAACGGCGGTTGGTCAGTTCGGTGACCAGGAACGACAACGGATAAACGACCGCGCCCCAGGTAAACCAGGGATTGATCGGATACTGCACCAGCCAGTTGGCGGCGGCGACGACGACCATCATCGCCAGCACCGGCAACACCAGAACGCGATAGAAGTTCCGGCTTTGGGCGGGTGAAAATTCAGGGGATGGGCGTGCGTTCATCGGCGTCAATCCGTCTGCGGGTGGCGATTCGGCGCGCACTTTAGGCATAACGCGCCGCTCTTGTCATCCCTTCGCGAACCGGGCATCGTGGATGGCGAAAATCCCGGGCCAAAACTATTTGCCGGGCCCCGAATCCGGCTGCCACCATTCGCGGCAGGGAGGCACATTGGCGACGCAGGATGGCACCGACGGCACCGAGCGCCGCGCAACGGCGCGGCAAATCGTCAACCTGCCTACGCACATCTTGGTAGATGGGCAGCGCCTTCCCTGCCATCTTGTCGATCTGTCGAGCAGCGGCGCGCTGGTCACCCTGCCGGCCCAGATCAGCGTCGGCTCCACGGTCGCCGTCGGCGTTCCCGGCAACGAGACGGTCACCGGAACCGTCGTCCGCCTGACGCCGACGCATTTCGCGATCGCCTTCCCCAATCTTATCGTGCTGGCCGCGCTCGGTTGAGCGTGCGCCGAGGCGCGATCACTTCCGATAGTGCCGGGCGGCTTCGAGGTGACGTCGTAAGCGACGCGGTTGAGGTCATGCGCCTCGTTGACGATGCGCCTCGCGCATTGCGCCGACATATGTCGCGGGCGACTTTGATTGCCCGATGCGTTGGCCGAGCCAAACGCTACCGAGGATGACGAGCACGCCGAAGGATTGCGACAAATTCAAATTCTGGCCGAGCGCCCACCAGCCGAGAAGAACCGCTGTCATCGGGCTGAGAAAGCCAAGCGTCGAGACCACCGAAGGCTCCAATCGCGCCACGCCCCTGAACCAGAGGACATAGGTGAATGCGGCGCCGATCAGGCCAAGATAGACAAATCCCAGCACGTTGGCGGCGGAGATCTCAGGTAACGCCGGCTCAAACCAGAACGCCGCCGGAAGCAGTAAAATGCCGCCTGCGGTCAACTGCCAGGCCGTGAACGTCAGCAACGATACCGGCGGTTGCCACCGACGGGTCAAAACCGTTCCGCTGGCCATCGACACCGCACCGGCAAGACCGGCCGCAAGACCTACCGGATCGAGCGTTGCCTGCGGCGTCAGGATCAAAAGGGCGACGCCACCCATTCCGGCAATGGCGGCGACAATTGCAAGGGCGCGAATCCCCGACCCCAGCAGCATGCGGGCCAGAAAGATCACGATCAAGGGCTGGATCGCGCCAACTGTCGCGGCGACGCCCCCCGGCAATCGGTATGCGGCAACAAACAGCAACCACCAGAAAACCGAGAAGTTGAGCGCTCCGAGAAGGAACGCCTTGAGCCACCAGGTGCCGGCGGGCAGCTGGCGCACCATCAGCAGAAGCAGAAGACCCGCCGGCAGCGCCCGTAGCATGGCGACCGTTAGCGGATACCCGTCCGGCAGGAGTTCGGTTGTCACCAGATATGTGCTGCCCCAGATCGCTGGGGCGATTGCGGTCAACAGCAGGTCGGTGCTACGTGCCATGTTCGGGTGGCCCATGATTTATCTTGATATCAAGGTAACTATGTATTATCTTGACGTCAAGATATCTACGCCGAAGATATAGCGATGGATGGCGTCGACAGAATCCTGGCCCAGTGGAACCGGGAGCGGCCCGATCTCGACGTCGCCCCGATGGGCCTGATCGGCCGCATCAAGCGGCTTTCCCTGCACCTGTCCCGCGAGATGGACAAGACCTTTGCCGCCCACGGCCTGAATGGCGCGAGCTTCGACGTCCTGGCGACGCTGCGCCGTTCCGGCCCGCCCTACCGTCTTTCGCCGGGCGACTTGCTGGCGACCATGATGATCACGTCAGGCACGATGACCCACCGGATTGACCTGCTGGAAAAGGCAGGACTGGTAAAGCGGATACATAACCCCGACGACGGCAGGAGCGTAATCATCGCGCTGACCGACAAGGGTTTTTCCATTATCGATGCCGCTGTCACCGCGCATGTGAAAACCCAAACGGCGCTGACATCGGACCTGCCGGCGAAAGACCGGGCGATCCTCGACGAATTGCTCAGCAAATTCATGGGACGCTTCGAAAAAGTCTGACCGACGGCGTTGCGAACTTGGTTCCGGATCAATACCGGCCGCAAGACCTACCGGATCGAGCGTTGCCTGCGGCGTCAGAATCAAAAGGGCGACGCCACCCATTCCGGCGACGGCGGCGAGACGCCTACCGTGTCCCGATGCATAACGACTGCGCCAGAATTGTCGACGAGGCGTACGATCGCGTGAAAACCGCGGTGCGAGAAACCGTCACGATTGTACCAATCCTCTCCACGATATTCGACAACACTGCCCGAAGCTCCCGCGGCGCTCGCTATGAACCGCGCTTGGGGCACGGCGCGATACAGAGCGCCACCCACCAGCAGGATACCGAGCGCAGGCAAAACGACCCCGGCAACTCGGTTGACGCGGAGCTTCACGTCGGGGGTCATTCCCATAGCATGTCTTCAAGTTTGTTCCCGCGTCTTCCGCCCCTCATAACGCCTCGTCCGACGCCCTCATGATCAGCTCGCTGACGGTGTGCGCAGCCGAAGCAAGCGGCCAATGGTCAATCGGCGCCACAACGATCTGAGCACCCGCTCGTTGCGCAGTGAAACGTTGCGTCTCCGGTGAAACCATGCGGTCCTCTTCCGGGATCAGAAACCACGAGGGCTTTTGGCGCCAAGCCGCCGCGTCCAGCGCCTCGCCGAGGCACGCGACAGCGATCGGCTTCTGGTTCACCGCAAGCAGCGCCGACTCTTCAGCCATTGCCTTTGGCGCGATCGCGTTGTTGAACGTATCCGCGTCGACCCACAAGAGTCCGTCCTTGTCCGGCTGGAGTTGAGGCGTCTTCGGATGCGGTGCGGCACGCTGGAAGATTTCGCCCACCGTTTCGCCTTTGTCGGGAACGATGGCCGCGATATAAACGAGAGCCTTGACCTTCGGATCGTC
>JACQAF010000184.1 GCA_016195145.1 Rhodospirillales bacterium | reverse complement strand
GCGCGCGCGGCGGCGGCCATGCGCGCGACGTGGGCCTGCCAGAGCGCGCGCGTCGCGGCGTCGCCGCCGGCCGGTTTGTCCGCGAGCGCGGCGAGCGGCCGATGCGCGAGCTGGTTGGCGGTCTCGAGGCGCCGCTGCGCGCTCGACCGGCTCGGCCAGCGCGCCGCGCCGAAGCCGCGCACCAGCGCGATCACGAAGCCGAGGGCGAACCCGGCGAGCACGCCGCCATGGGCCCACGGGTTGAGCTCGGGCAGCACGTCGAGCAGCGCCACGATCAGGAACAGGCCGGCGACCGCGAGCGCTGGCCACAGCGCCGGCCAAGCCGCCTCCCACAGCAGCGCACCGAGCGCCTGACGGTAGCGCCGCCCCAGTACGCCGGTGGCGCGGTCGGGCGCGGCGGTCATGCGCGGCCTCGTTTGGCGGCCGGGCGTGGCGGCGCCGCGTCCAGCCAATTCGGCAGGCGCTCATCGGCATAGAGGTCGGCCAGCGCGGCGCGCGGCTTGACCACGGCGAAGTCTCGATCCCGCACCAGGACCTCCGGCGGCGTCGGCCGCGCGTTGTAGGTCGACGCCATCACGGCGCCGTAGGCTCCGGCCGACCGGATCGCGAGCAGGGCGCCGCTCTCGACCGGGGGCATCGGCCGGTCCGATGCAAACATGTCGCCAGTTTCGCAGACCGGGCCGACGATGTCGACCGGGGCCCGGGGCGCGCCAGGCGCCGGCTCGGCCACCGGGTCAATTGCATGATAAGCGTCATATAAAGCCGGCCGGATCAAGTCGTTCATCGCCGCGTCGGTGATCAGAAAGGTCCGGCCGTCGCTGTCCTTGACGTAGACCACCCGGGTCAGCAGGACGCCCGCGTTGGCCACCAGATAGCGCCCGGGCTCGAGCACCAGCCGGCAGCCGAGGTCGCGGGTCAGCGCCTTCGCCATCTCGGCATAACGACCGACCGGCACCGGGTGCTCCCCCTGGTAGTCGACGCCGAGGCCGCCACCGAGGTCGAGCTCGCGGATGTCGTGGCCGTCGGCCCGGAAGGCGCGCGCCAGCTCGACCAGCCGCGTGACCGCGGCGCGGAACGGCTCGAGCTCGGTGATCTGGGAGCCGATGTGCACCGCCAAGCCGGTGAGCGCGATGCCCGGCAGGGTGCGGACCAGCGCGCTCACCGTCGGGATCTGGGTCAGCGCGATGCCGAACTTGTTGTGCTTGCGTCCGGTCGCGATCTTGTCGTGGGTGTTGGCGTCGACGTCGGGATTGATGCGCAGCGCCACCGGGGCGCGCTGGCCGCGCGCCTGCGCCAGCGCGTCGAGCGCACGCAGCTCGGGCTCGGACTCGACGTTGAACTGCAGGATGCCGGCGTCGAGCCCGGCCGCGAGCTCGGCGGTCGTCTTGCCGACGCCGGCGAACACGATGCGCTGGGGATCGACGCCGGCGGCGAGCGCGCGCGCCAGCTCGCCGCCCGACACCACGTCGGCGCCGGCGCCGAGCGCCGCGAAGGTGCGGATCACCGCCAGGTTGCCGTTGGCCTTGAGCGCGTAGCAGACCAGCGCATCGACGCCGGCGAAGGCGTCGGCGAAACCGCGATAGCTGTCCTGCATCGCGGTCGCCGAGTAGACGTAGGCGGGCGTGCCGACCTGCTCGGCGATCGTCGCGAGATCGACCGCGTCGGCGTGCAGGCGGCCGTTGCGATAGGCGAAGCCGGTCATGGTCACGTCATCATGATCTGGGGTAGGGCCGCCCGAATGTCGAGTTCGGCCCGCCCGGCGGATCCGGCTCGTTCTTCTTGCCGCAGCCGCTGACCAGGCCCAGCGCGAGCGTCAGCAGCAGCGCCGCCGCGAGCGACATCGCGAGGGTGCGGCGCATCACAGATAGCGCTCGCGCGCGCATCACAAGTAGCGCTCGCGCGCTTGGCGCAGCGCGGCGCGCACGCGCTCGGGCGCGGTACCGCCGTAGCTGGTGCGCCGCTTGACCGAGCCGTCGACGGTCAGATGGGCGCGCACCGCGTCGGTCAGGCGCGGCTCGATCGCCTGCAGCTCGGCGAGCGGCAGCGCGTCGAGCGTGCAGCCCAACGCCTCGGCGCGCTTGACCAGCGCGCCGGTCGCGTGATGCGCGGCGCGGAACGCCAGCCCCAAGGTCATCACGAGATATTGTCCTCCTGCATGTCCTTCGAATAGGTCAGCGGCAGGCCCTTGAGCATGACGAGCAGGCCGGTGAGCGCGCCGATCAGGCGCCCGGATTTTCCGCGCACCAGCTCGGCGGCGTCGGGGTTGCGCTTCTGCGGCATGATCGAGCTGCCGGTGGTGAACGCATCCGACAGCGTGACGAAGCGGATCTCGCTCGACACCCAGTAGACCAGCTCCTCGGCGAAGCGCGACAGATGCACGCCGAGGATCGCCGCTGCGGCCATGAACTCGAGCGCGAAATCGCGGTCCGACACGGCGTCGAGCGAGTTGGCGGCCGGCCGGTCGAAGCCGAGCAGGCGCGCCGTCAGGTCGCGATCGATCGGATAGGGCGTGCCGGCGAGCGCGGCGGCGCCGAGCGGCGATTCGTTGAGGCGTTTGCGCGCATCACCAAACCGCCCGCGGTCGCGCCCGAGCATCTCGACATAGGCCAGCAGGTGGTGACCGAAGCTGACCGGCTGGGCCGGCTGCAGGTGGGTCAGCCCGGGCAGCACGGTGTCGACGTGGCGCTCGGCCTGGTCGAGCAGCGCCGCCTGGAGCGCCTTGAGATCGCCGTCGAGCTGGTCGATGGCGTCGCGCAGCCACAGCCGGAAATCGGTCGCCACCTGGTCGTTGCGCGAGCGCGCGGTGTGCAGCCGGCCGGCCGCCGGCCCGATCAGCTGGGCAAGCCGTGCCTCGACATTCATATGAATGTCCTCGTGCTCGGTCTTGAACGTGAAGCCGCCCGATTCGATCTCGCCCAGCACATGGTCGAGCCCGGCCAGGATGGCGTCGCCGTCGGCCGCCGGGATGATGGCCTGGCGGACCAGCATCTGGCAGTGCGCCTTCGATGCCGCTATGTCTTGGGCGTAGAGGCGGCGGTCGAAGTCGATAAACGGATGAAAAACGGGATTCAACTTTATGAGAAAGAAGATCTGGAAGGATCTCAAAAAGAGTATGAAACCGTTCTTCAGATCGTCCCGAAAAATGTAAAAGCCAAATTCGGGCTCGGCTCGATATTATATAAAAAGGAGGAGTTCTCCAGGGCCAAAAAACTATTTATAGAGACGGTCGAAATCGATCCCGATCTCTTAAGAGCTTATTTTCTCCTCGGGAAAATTTACCTGCAGGAAAAAGAAATTAAATTGGCGTTTGAAGCGTTTACCAAAGTCAAAGAGTTAGAAAAAAAATCGATCAACGCGATCTCCTTTAAAAAAGAGATTGAAGAGGCTGAAAAAGAGCTTGCCGCGATGGGTAACGATCTGACCACCGGGTTAAAAATCGGCAAATTGATCTCCGAAGGAAACGACCTTAAAACAAAAGAGGAGTACGAGGGGGCAAGAAAAAAGTTTCGCGAGGCGTTAGCCCTGTCGCCCGATAATATGACGATTTTGGAAAACCTCGGATTGATCGACCTTCGTGAGACCTCCCTCGATCTTGAGGAAGCGCGCCAGGTTTTCGAGAAAATGACCGCCCTTCAGCCCGACCTTCCGGCGCCCCGGCTTGAACTGGGGATCATAGAAACCAGCCGGGAAAATTATGAAAAGGCCATTTTTCAGTTTCAAGAGGCGATACGCCTCGGTCAATTGGATAAAAAAGGGTCTGAAATTGTGGAGAAAGCGAAAAAGCTTCTCGGTCAATTGGGTGAGACCAAAGAGAAAGCTGAACAGGTCGCGGTTTATTTAAAGAGCGGGAACAAGCATTTTCAAGAGGAAAAATGGGGAGAAGCTGAAAAAGATTACCGGAAGGCGCTTGAGATCATTCCCGGCCAGACCCGTGCCCTTTATTCCTTGTCGCTCATCCAATTGGCGCAAAAGCAG
>JACQAF010000158.1 GCA_016195145.1 Rhodospirillales bacterium | reverse complement strand
GCAGCATGGCGGCGAACAAGCGCATCAGCCGTCCCGAGACGAGCCGGCGACGCAGGCCGGCATTGCCGAAGATCAGCGCCGCCGCGGCCGCGATCGCGGCGATGACGACGAACAGAGTCGGCGAGCCGATCCCCCGCGTGGCCCAGGCGGCAAGCGCGAAGATGACGGCGCAGACCCAGGCCCAGTAACCGCGCCCGAGATAGAGCAGCGCGATGAAAAGCGCCAGCGCGAGGAGAAGGATAAGGATCATGGCGGCTCAGTTCCTCAGCGGCTTGCCGGTCCGCAGCATGTGCCCGATCCGGGCGCGGGTGGCGGGGTGGCGAACCAGGGTCATGAAGCCGCCGCGTTCGAGGGCGAGCAGATCGTCTTCGCCGAGCGTGGCGGTAATGTCGGTCTCACCGCCGCTGAGGACGCCGGCAAGCGCTTCGCCGACCACGGCGTCGTGCGGCGTCGCCTTGCCGAGCCGGCGCAAGCCGTCGATGGCGAGACGGAGCGCGATCCTGCCGGACTCGCCGGGGAGCGAAATTCGCTGCGCCGCCGGTGGGGCGTAGTTTTCGACCAGCGCCAGCGCCTTGGCCTTGGCGTCGGCCAGCAGGCGGTCGCGGTTCATCGTGATGCCGTCATTCGGCCGGAAGAAGAGGAGGTCTTTCGCTTCGGCGGCCGATTTGGCGATGGCGGCCATGCCGATGGTCTCGAACGCCTTGGCGACCGGCGGTATCGGCCCGCCGGGGCGCTTGACGCTCGCCGACCAGCGCAACAGCATCTCCTTGCAACCGCCCCAGGCGGGGATGATGCCGACGCCGGCCTCGACCAGCCCGACATAGCTTTCGGCATGCGCCTGCACCGCGCTGCAATGGAGCAGCACTTCGCAGCCGCCGCCGAGCGCCATGCCCGACGGCGCGCCGACGACCGGGAACGGCGCGTGTTTGAGCTGCTTGTAGGTTTCCTGCCCCTTGCGGACGAGGGCGCGGACTATGAACCACGCCCGAAACATCGCCGTATAGAGCAGCAACCCGATATTGGCCCCGACCGAGAAATTGCGGCCTTCGTTGTAGATCACCAAGGCCTTGTGCCGCCGGGGAACGATCTCGATCGCCTTGCGGATCATGGCGAGCGAGCGCGGGTCGAGCGAATTCATCTTGCTGTGGAATTCAAGGCAGGCGACGCCGTCGCCGATATCCCACAGGCTGGCCGCGCCGTTGCGGACGATCGGCTCGCCGCGCAGCTTGATGTCGGAGAGCAGCAGCACGCCGGGCACGCGGGGTATGTCGCGATAGACGCCGTCGACGCCGAGATAGCGCGTCCGCCCGGCCTCGATGCGATAGAAGCGTCGCTCGCCCGCCATTGCCAGCAACTTGGGCACCGGCCGGCCCTCGGCGCGCAGGCGCTCGGCGAACCAGCCGGCGCCGATCTTGTCGATCAGCTCGAACGGCCCATAACGCCAGTTGTAACCAAGCCGCATCGCCGTATCGACGGCGACGATGTCATCGGCGATTTCGGGGACGAGGCTCGCGGCGTAACTCAGGGTTTGCGAGATCACCGCCCAGGCGTAGCGCCCGCCGCGATCGGAATGGGAAAGCAGCGTCCGCAGGTCGCGCCCGCCGCTCGTCACGCTTTTCAGTTTCGGTTTGATCGCGTCGCGATATTCGCCGGTCTTGAGGTCGAGGGCCTGCTTGACCCGTCGGCCGTCGCGCATCTCCAGGCGATAAAACCCGCCCTTGCCCTTGCGCCCCGTATAACCGTCGGCGACCATCTTTCTGATCAGCGTCGGTTCGCGAAACACGGCATGGAACGGGTCGCTCTGAGGCAGGGAGGCGGCCATGCTGCCCAGCACGTGCGGCATCAGGTCGAGTCCGACCATGTCGAGCAACCCGAACACGCCGGTCTTGGGAATGCCGGCCGGCCGGCCGATGGCGGCGTCGGCTTCCTCGATCGCGAGGCCGCGATTCATCGCCTCGACGACGCTGCATTGCAGCCAGAAAATGCCGATGCGGTTGCCGATGAAGCCGGGGGTGTCCTTGCAATCGACGACCGTCTTGCCGAGCGCCACGTCGGCGAAAACACGCACCGCCTCGGCCGCATCGCGGCGGGTCTGCGGGCCGGCGACCAGTTCGAGCAGGCGCATGTAGCGCGGCGGGTTGAAGAAATGGGTGATCAGGAAGTCGCGGGCGAAGGCGTCCGGCATGCCTTCGATCAGGGTCGCCAGCGGAATGGTCGAGGTGTTCGAGGCGACGATCGACCCCGGCTTGCGCACCGCGTCGATCTTGCGATAGAGCGATTGCTTGATGTCGAGGCGCTCGATCACCGCCTCGATGATCCAGTCGCAATCGCCGAGGAGCGCCAGATGATCCTCGGTATTGCCGGGCGTGATCAGGCGGGCGTTCGCCCGGTGCATGAGCGGCGCCGGGTCGGCCTTGAGCAGCCTGTCGATGGCGCCTTCGGCGATGGCGTTGCGGTTGGCGCCGTCCTTGGGGACGATATCGAGCAGAATCACCGGCACGCCGGCATTGGCGACATGCGCCGCGATGTTGGCGCCCATCACGCCGGCGCCGAGGACGGTGACTTTGCGGATGGCGGTCACCGCACGGCTTCCAGGACGGTTGCGATGCCCTGGCCGCCGCCGATGCACTCGGTGGCGAGGGCGTAGGTCGCCCCTTCGCGCTTGAGGAGAGCGGCCGCCTTGCCGGTGATGCGCGCCCCGGTCGCGCCGAGAGGATGGCCGAGCGCAATCGCGCCGCCATCGAGATTGATCCGCGCCGGATCGATGCCCAGCTCGCGGATGCAGGCGAGAACCTGCGCGGCGAAAGCCTCGTTGATCTCGATGATGTCGATATCGTCGAGCGAAAGCCCGGCCCGGGCCAGCGCCTTGCGGGCGGCGGCGACCGGGCCGATGCCCATGATCTCCGGCGCGCAGCCGGCGACGGCGATGCTCTTGATGCGGGCCAGCGGCGCGATGCCGTTTTTCTTGGCGTAGTCCTCGCTGCAGATCAGCGTCGCGGCCGCGCCGTCGGAGATCGGCGACGAAGTGCCCGCCGTCACGGTGCCCTTTTCATCGAAGGCAGGCTTGAGGCCGGCGAGGGCGGTTGCCGTCGTCCCCGGCCGGATGCAGCCGTCCTTGGCAATGGGGCCGTTCTTGCGCGTGATCGGCGCGATCTCGCCGTCGAAACGGCCGGCGGCCTGGGCCGCCGCCGCCTTGGCCTGGCTGGTGACGGCGAATTCGTCCTGCTGCCGGCGGTCGATCTGGTAACGCGTGGCGACGTTTTCGGCCGTCTGGCCCATCGACATATAGGCCTGCGGCATGGTGCGATAAAGATCGGGGTTGGGCAGGGGGTTGAAGCCCATGATCGGCACCCGGGTCATCGATTCGACGCCGGCGCAGATAAACGCCTCGCCGGCGTCCATCTGGATGGCGCCGGCCGCCATATGGATGGCGTGCATCGACGACCCGCAAAACCGGTTGACCGTCGCCCCGGCGACCGAGAG
>JACQAF010000016.1 GCA_016195145.1 Rhodospirillales bacterium | reverse complement strand
GGCGCTCGACCGCTTCCTCGCCCGCGAACGCCAGACAGTGGCGGATATCGACTTCTTCGTCTGCCATCCTGGCGGGGCGAAGGTGATCGACGCGCTCGAACAATCCCTCGGCCTGCCGCAAGGCGAGTTATGGATAGCGCGCGAAGTCTTGCGCGATTATGGCAACATGTCGGCGGCGACGGTGATGTTCGTTCTCGAACGCATGCTGGCGGGCAATCCGGGGCGCTATCTTCTCTCGGCGCTGGGGCCGGGCTTCACCGCTGCCTTCCTGACCCTCGATCCGGCACCCCTGCCCGAACTGCCTGCGGCATGACGCCGACCCAGATCGTATTGGCGCTGGTGGCGTTCGAGCGGCTCAGCGAACTGGTTATCGCGCGCCGCAACGAAAGCCGATTGCGCGCGGCTGGGGCGGTCGAGCATGGCGCAAGCCAATATCCCTGGGTCGTTCTGCTGCATGGCGGCTGGCTGGCGGCGCTGATCCTGACCGTGCCGGCCGATGCGCCGCTCGACTGGATTTTTCTTGGGGTCTATCTGTTTCTACAGGTCGGGCGCGTCTGGGTAATGACAAGCCTCGGCCGGTTCTGGACGACGCGGGTGCTTACGCTGCCCGGCGCGCCGCTGGTGGCGAAGGGACCATACCGCTTCGTCCGCCATCCAAACTATATCGTCGTCGCCGGCGAGATCGCAGTGCTGCCGCTGGTCTTTGACGCATGGCAGATCGCGCTGGTCTTCTCGCTGCTCAATTTTGCTTTCCTGCGCGTTCGCATCCGGCTTGAGGATGAAGTCCTGGCCGGGCGTCGCGCCCTTACCCGGCCGGAAAATTAAGCTCGACCCGCACGCCGCTGGGGTCGTGGCAAAACAGTTGATGAATGCCCGATCCCGGCACGACCCGCGCCGTGACCGCGCAGCCGGCGGCTTCGAGGCGCTGCTTGAGGGCCGCCGGATCGCCGCCCGCCTTGAAGGCGAGATGATCGAGCGCGCCAGTGCCGCCGGCCGGCACCTTGCGTCCGGCGACGATATGGACGACCGGGTGGCCGCCCGCGTATAGCCAGGCGCCGGGAAAATCGAACGGCGGCCGCGGCCCCTCGCTCAACCCCAGAAGCTCGCAGTAGAAACGGCGCGTGGCGGCGATATCTTCGGTCAGGATGGTGAAATGGTCGAGGCCGGCGATGGTCATGTCACGTACTCCTCGCCCGCTATTATGCCGGGCGATGACGGCCCGTCCAGCCTATCCTGACGGGTCGTTTACCGGGCGACGATTTGCCGCTACTCTTCCGCCCCGTCATGCTCGACAAACGCGTATCTTCGCTCGCCGACGCAGTCGCCGGCATCCATGACGGCGCAACCATTCTGATCGGCGGGTTCGGCAATGCCGGGGTGCCGGTCGAGCTGATTCACGCCTTGATCGACCACGGGGCCCGGAACCTGACCGTGGTCGCCAACAATGCCGGGGTCGGCCGCAGCGATCTGGCGCGGCTGATGGCGATGGGGCGGGTGCGCAAGATCGTGTGCAGTTATCCGCGATCGAAAGGATCGGTGGTGTTCGAGGAACTGTACGCCGCCCGCCGGATCGAGCTCGAACTCGTGCCGCAGGGGACGCTCAGCGAGCGCATGCGCGCCGCCGCGGCCGGCCTCGGCGGATTTTATACGCCGACCGCGGCCGGCACGAAGCTCGCCGAGGGCAAGGAAATCCGTCACCTCAATGGCCGCGATTACGTGTTCGAGGCGCCGCTCAAGGGCGACGTGGCGCTGATCATGGCCGAACGGGCCGACCGCTGGGGCAATCTCACCTACCGGCTGACTGCGCGCAATTTCGCGCCGACCATGGCGGCGGCGGCCGACACCACGATTGTTCAGGCGCGCGAGATCGTCGAGCTCGGCGCGATCGATCCGGAAGCGGTCGTGACGCCGGGCATTTTCGTCGATCGCCTGATCCATGTCCCCAATCCTGCGCCGGCGGGGGTATAATCGATGGCCCCGCTAAGCCGCGACCAGATTGCCGCCCGCGCCGCCCGCGACATTCCCGACGGCGCCTATGTCAATCTCGGCATCGGCTTGCCGACGCTGGTGGCGAACTATGTGCCGCCGGGCCGCGAGGTGATTTATCACAGCGAGAACGGCATCCTCGGCATGGGGCCGGCGCCGCCGCCCGGCCGCGAAAATCCCGATCTGATCAATGCCTCGAAGCAGCATGTGACGCTGGCGCCGGGGGCGGCGATTTTCCATCACACCGACGCCTTCGTCATGATGCGCGGCGGCCATATCGAGTATGCGTTGCTCGGCGGCATGCAGGTGTCGATGACCGGCGATCTTGCCAACTGGAGCACCGACGACGAAACGTTTCCGCCGGCAGTCGGCGGCGCGATGGATCTGGCGGCGGGCGCCAAGAACATCTGGGTGCTGATGGAGCACACGGCGCGGGACGGCGCGCCCAAAATCCTCGAACGCTGCACCTATCCTCTCACCGCGCCGGCCGTCGTCAGCCGCATCTACACCAATCTGGCGGTGATCGATGTGACGGCCGAGGGGCTGGTTGTGCGCGAGATGGCGCCCGGCCTCGATCTTGCGGCGCTTCAGGGCAAAACAGGCGCGCCGCTGCGGCTGGCGAATGATTGGCGGCCGTTGACGGTTTAAGCGTCGAGCGTTGCCCGATCCGCGACGACAGCGCCCGGGCGGGCGCGCTGTTCAGTCTGCGCCCTTTTTTTCAGCTTTATGCCAACCTCGATGATCGCGTTGATGGCCGGCAAAAGTTCCCGACCGAGATCGGACAGGGCGTATTCGACCGAAGGCGGCGAGGTCGGAACGACCCAACGGTTGATCACGCCCTTGCGTTCGAGTTCGCGCAAGCGCGCGCTAAGAACCTTCGCCGAAATCCGGGGAATGTCGGCGCGGAGTTCGCCGAAGCGCCGCGGGCCGCCGCTTAAATACCAGATTACGTTGGGCGTCCATGCGCCGCCCAGGAGCGCCATGCACTCGGTCAGCGGACATATCAGCGGCGGTGGCGGGACTCTGTTCTTGCGTATTCGCAACGGCATGAGGCGGTCTCCGGTAACCATCTGGATACTGCAAAATTAAAGTAACTGCCAGTTACAAGGTGTACATATGTAATCATTCGCGCCAATCTTGCGTCCAACGTCAACGTGCAGAGAAACAGCGCGGGAAATGCTATGGATCCACGATACGCGGCAGTCACCGGCGTCCTGGCCGATTACTTCGACGGTCTGTACAACAGCGATACGGCGATGCTTGCCAGAGTCTTTCATCCGTCGGCGCACTATGTCTGCGCGACCGACGGCACATTGCTGCATCTGGGAATGAATGAGTACTTTCCGATGGTCGACCGGCGGCCCTCGCCTGCCAGCCGTCGCGAGCCACGGCACGATCGCATCGTCTCGATCGAATTCGCCGGACCGGTCACCGCTTTTGCGCGTGTGGAATGCTCGATCGGACCGAAATTTTTTACTGACGTTCTGACGCTGATCTTCGTCGATCGGCGATGGCAAATCATCTCCAAGGTTTTTCACTACGACATCAAGGAATAGCTTTCGGTATATATGGCCATGTTGGGTCCCGCCGCCGCCCCGACAAGGAGACAAGTCGTATGGCCTGCGCGCGGGCCCATAGCCCTACGCGCATCGGTCTGACTGGGTTCAAGCGAAATCGCATCACAAATTGGCGAAGGATTCATGCCGATACACACCCCGATCAACGAGCTGTTCGACATCAGGCATCCGATCATCCTCGCGCCGATGGCGGGGGTCAGCGGCGGCGCACTGGCGGCGGCAGTGAGCAACGCCGGCGGCTTGGGCGTCATTGGCGGCGGCTACGGCGACCGGGACTGGCTGACGCGTGAACTCGATGCGGCGGGGAATGCCCCCGTGGGAGTCGGGTTCATTACGTGGTCGCTCGCCAAACAGCCCGATCTGCTCGATCTGGCGCTCGAACGCGCCCCGAAAGCGATATTCCTGTCGTTCGGCAGCATCGGTTCATTCACCGCCCGGATCGCCAGATCGTCGGCGCGCCTGATCGTGCAGGTCCAGACGGTCCAGCAAGCGCGCGAGGCGGCAGGCGAAGGCGCTGCAGTCATCGTCGCCCAGGGCGCCGAGGCGGGCGGACACGGCGGCAGCCGTGCGACGTTTCCGCTGGTGCCGGCCGTGGTCGACGCGGTTCATCCGCTCCCGGTCGTCGCGGCCGGCGGGATTGCCGATGGGCGCGGGCTTGCGGCGGCGCTGATGCTGGGCGCGGCCGGCGCCGTGTGCGGCACGGTTTTCTACGCCAGCGTCGAAGCCCTGGCCGACCCGAAGGCGAAAGATACGCTCGTCGCGGCATCGGGGGATGAAACCCAGCGCAGCTCGGTTTTCGATCTCGCGCGCGGGATGGACTGGCCGAAGCCGTGGACCGTGCGCACGCTTGAAAACGCGTTCAGCCGTCGCTGGGGGGCCGATCTCGGCGGGCTCCGGGACAAACTCGCGGCGGAGCAGCGCCGCTATGCTGAGGCGCGCGAAGCCGGCGACTTTAGCACCGCCGCAGTCATCGCCGGCGAGGCAGCCGATCTGGTGAGGTCGGTCCGGCCGGCGGCCGCGATCATGGCCGACATGGTCGACGGCGCGGCGGCATTGTTGCGCGACCCGCCTGCCCTGCGCGCGCCTGCCCAACGTCGACCGGTTTAGCGCGCGAAGCCCGGCGCTAATTGTAGCGCGAGGGCAACGGCTCGCCGCGCAGATAGGCGCGCAGATTGGCCACTGTCAGGTCGGCCATCGCCTTGCGTGTCTCGACCGTGCCGCTGCCGACATGGGGCAGCAGGACGACATTGTCCATGGTCATCAGTTCGGCCGGCACATGCGGCTCGTCGGCGAACACGTCGAGCCCCGCCCCGCCCAGCGTCCCGTTCTTGAGCGCTGCGACCAGCGCCGGCTCGTCGATCACCGATCCGCGGGCGACGTTGATCACGGCGCCGGTCTTGCCAAGCGCCTTGAGCACCTCGGCGTTGACCAGATTGCGCGTTGCCGGGCCGCCGGGGCAAATGACGACGAGGAAATCCGACCAGCGCGCGAGCTTGGACAGGGTGTCGAAATACCGCATCTTCACCGGCTGGCGTTGCCGGCCGTGATAGGCGAGCTTCATGTCGAAGCCCTTGGCGCGCTTGGCGATCACCTTGCCGATACGCCCGAGGCCGAGAATGCCGAGTTTTTTGCCGCTGACCTTGGCGGCGAGCGGCATCGGCCCGGTCGCTTCCCATTTCCCTTCGCGAAGATAACGGTCGCCGACGACGATGCGGCGCGACACGGCGAGGATCAGCGTCATGGCCAAATCGGCGACGCAATCGTTGAGCACGTCGGGCGTATTGGTGACGATGATGCCGCGCCGGGTCGCGGCCGGCACGTCGACCGCGTCGACGCCCACCCCGAAACAGCCGATGATCTCGAGCTTGGGAAAGGCGTCGATCAGCTCGGCGTCGGCGCCGTAAAAGCCGGTCGTCTGCATGAAGCGGACCTTGTCGGCCAGCGCGGCGATGAACGCCGCCCGTTCGGGCTTAGGCGGCAGGCGGTGCACGGTGAAATCCTGTTCAAGCTCCGCCATCTGGGCGGCTGGCAGGGGTGCAACGGCAACAAGATCGGGCTTGCTCATCGGGTGTTCTCCGCAAGGTCAGGACTTGAATTTCTTGGCCAGCGCCTCGCCGCCGCGGGCGAGCAATGCGATGTCGCTGCCGACGGCGACGAAAGTGAACCCTTCGGCGAGCCGGCGGCGCACTTCTTCTTCGTTCGGCGTGAGATAACCGCCGGGCTTGCCGGCGGCCTTGAGGCGCTTCATCGCATCCGAGATCGCCGCCTGCACGTCGGGATGGGCGAAATTGCCGAGATGGCCGAGCGACGCCGCCAGATCGGCCGGGCCGATGAATACCCCGTCGACCCCGTCGACGGCGGCGATAGCCTCGAGATTATCGAGAGCGGTCTTGGTCTCGACCTGGACCAGGACGCACATCTCGGCGTCCGCCTTGTGGTGATAGCCGGCGATGCGCCCGAATTTCGTTGCCCGCGTCGTGCCGGCGACGCCGCGGATGCCGGCGGGGGGAAAGCGCGTCGCGGCGACGGCGCGTTTCGCCTCGGCGACGTTCTGGACGAAAGGAAAGAGAACCGATTGCGCGCCGATATCGAGCACGCGCTTGACCATCACCGGGTCGTTCCACGGCACGCGCACCACCGGCGCGGTCGGGCTGCCCTGCATCGCCTGAAGCTGCGCCATCAAGTCGGGGACGTCGTTGGGCGCGTGCTCGCTGTCGAGCAGCACCCAGTCGAAGCCGCAGCCGGCGACCGCCTCGGCGGCGTAGCTGCTGCACAGGCTGCTCCACAGGCCGATCTGGGTGCGGCCGGCGGCGATCGCCTGCTTGAACTGGTTGCGCGGCATGTCCATCGCTTGACGCTCCGCTATACGGGATGGGGAAGTGGAATCGCGAGGCTATCGGATAACATATTCGCGGTGGCGAATCACCCTGCGGCGAGCAGGGCCGCGACATGATCGGCGATGGCGGCGGCGG
>JACQAF010000144.1 GCA_016195145.1 Rhodospirillales bacterium | reverse complement strand
TCCCGCTGAGCTAAGCGCCCCGATGCCCGGTTCCCGCGAAAACCGGGCCATATAAGGGCCTGTCCGGCGGGGTGTCAAGAAACCCGGGGCCGGCCGCCTTTCCGGGCAGGCGCGCGCCCCCGATTTGGGCTATGATGGCGGCGAACGGGACATGGCAAGCGCGCAATGAGCAGGCCCGGATTAGCGATAGCGGTCGGTTTGGCGCTGTGGGCAGGGCCGTTGGCCGCGCCCGCAACGGCGGCGTCCGCGGCCGACGCGGCGAAGCGGATCGGGCTTGTCTACGATATCTATAGCGGCGGCCTGCATGTTCTCGCCCTCGATCTCGACCTCGGCCTCGGCCTCGACACCGGGCGCTACGATGTAACGGCGAAGATCTCCACGGCCGGATTCCTCGCCTGGTTTCTCGACTGGAACCAGGTTACGCGCTCCGAAGGCACGCTCGGCGAGGGCGGCGTCGCTCCCGATCTCTATCGCATGAACGCCACCTTCCGCGGCAACGCCCGGATGATCGAAATCGTCTATCGGAACGGGCAAGTCGCCGTCGTGCGGGCGGAGCCGTCGGCGAAAGACGATGGCGAGCGCGAGGTCGTCGCCGAGGCGCAGCGCCGCGACACCCTCGATCCGATGTCGGGCGTGCTCGCCGTTATCCACGCGACCAGCGAAGGTAAGGGGTGCAACGGCCGCGTGCCGGTGTTCGACGGGCGTCGCCGTTACGATATGGTGTTCGTCGATCGCGGCGAGCGGCAATTTTCCGCCTCGCGCTATTCCGTTTTCGACGGCCGCGCCAAGCAATGCGATTTTGTCTTCGAATCGATCGCCGGATTCGAGCGCCGGCGGCCGGAAAACGAAGAAAGGCGCCGCCTGCAAAGCGGCCGGGCATGGATCTCGCCGGTGATGCCGGGCGCGCCGGCGACGCCGGTGCGCATCGAGCTTGACGGCGATTGGGGCATGACCATCGCGCATTTGCGCGATATCCGTCGCGGCGCGGCCACGGCCGTCGGGGCGCGCTAGACCGGCCTAAAGGCCGATCAGCCCCGGCAGCTCGGCGAAATCGTCGATCAGGGCGTCGGCGCCAAGCTCGGCCGCCGGCACCTTGGTATAGCCGAAGCTCACCGCCACCACCGGCACCTTGGCGGCGCGGGCGACGGCGACGTCGTTCATCGAATCGCCGACCATCAGCGCCGCCGCGGGGGCGGCGCCGAGTTGGTCGAGCACGGCCGTCAGGTGACGCGGGTCGGGTTTGCGCACCGGCCCGTCGCCGCCGAGGATCGCGGCGAAAAACCGCGTGAGGTCGAGCGCGTCGAGCAGCGCGCGCGAGGCGGGCGTCGGTTTGTTGGTGCACACGCCGAGGGCGATGCCGGCGGCGGCGAAGCGGTCGAGCGCGGCGGTGACGCCGGGAAAGGGGCGGCTCAGATCGGCGATGCCGGCGGTGTAAATTTCGAGGAAACGCCGGACCAGCGGCGCCGTCTCGGCCGGCATGCCGCCGGTCGCGGAAAAGCCGCGCTCGACCAGCTTGGCGGCGCCGTCGCCGACCATCTGGCGCACCGCGGCGAGCGGCACCGTCGCCCGGCGATGCTCGACGAGCAGGCGGTTGAGCGCGGCCGACAGGTCGGGCGCGCTATCGACCAGCGTGCCGTCGAGATCGAAGACGATGGCGGCCGGCTTGGGGAATCGCGAACGGGGCATGTAATCCAACGTAATAATTTGTGACTTGGTGACGTTTGCGAGCCTATGTCATGGTCTCGCCGCTTTTCGAGTCTTCAAATCGACATGTAATCGAATCGTATCGTCGATGACCACTGACCAAATTGCCGCAGTCATCCTGGCCGCCGGTCTCGGGACGCGGATGAAGTCCGACCGGCCGAAGGTCCTTCATCCGCTCGCCGGCCGGCCGCTGATCGGCCATGTGCTGGCCCAGCTCGCGACGCTCAAGCCGGCGCGGGTCGCTTTGGTCGTCGGGCCGGGGATGGATTCGGTGGTTGCGGCGGCCCAGGCGGCGGCGCCGGAGGTGAAAATCGTTCCCGTCGTCCAGCGCCAGCGTCTTGGCACCGGCCACGCGGCGCTCCAGGCCAGATCGGCCCTCGCCGGGTTTAAGGGCGAGGTTCTGGTGCTCAACGGCGACGGGCCGCTGCTGACCGCCGACACGCTCGCCCGCATGGCGGCGGCGCGGCGTCTGGCCGGCGATCCGGCAGTGGTCGTGCTCGGCTTCCGTCCGGCCGATCCCGGCCCCTATGGCCGGATGGTCACCGGCCCGCGCGGCGCGCTGGAGCGGATCGTCGAGGCGCGCGACGCGAGCCCGGCCGAGCGCCAGATCGATTTATGCAATTCGGGCGTGATGGCCTTCGACGGCCGGGCGATGTTCGATCTCCTGTCCCGCATCCGGCCCGACAACGCCAAGCGCGAATACTATCTGACCGACGTCGTCGCCGCGGCCCGCGCCGCCGGCCGCGCGGCCGCCTATGTCGAGGGGCCGGCCGAGGAGCTGCTCGGCATCAATTCGCGGGCCGATCTCGCGGTCGCCGAGGCGATCATCCAGACGCGCTTGCGTGGCGCGGCGATGGCGGGCGGGGCGACGCTTCTCGACCCGGCGACGGTGTGGTTCAGCCATGACACGCGCCTGGGGCGCGACGTCACCATCGGTCCGTCGGTGTTTTTCGGCCCCGGCGTCAGCGTCGCCGACGGGGCGGAAATCCGCGCCTTCTGCCATCTCGAAGGGG
>JACQAF010000015.1 GCA_016195145.1 Rhodospirillales bacterium | reverse complement strand
GGCGGCTCGACGGCATTCTTCGCCGCCACCATCGGCCTGGTGCAGAACGACATCAAGCGCGTCATCGCCTATTCGACCTGCAGCCAGCTCGGCTACATGTTCTTCGCCGCCGGCGTGTCGGCCTATGCGGCGGCGATTTTCCATCTGATGACCCACGCTTTCTTCAAGGCGCTGCTGTTCCTCGGCTCCGGCTCGATCATCCACGCCATGTCGGGCGAGCAGGACATGCGCAAGATGGGCGGCATCTGGCGGCAGGTACCGGTGACCTACATTCTGATGTGGATCGGCAGCCTGGCGCTTGCCGGCGTGCCGTTCTTCGCCGGTTATTATTCCAAGGACGTCATCCTTGAATCGGCGTGGGGCGCGCATTCGGGGGTCGGCAATACTGCCTTCTGGCTCGGCATCGCGGCGGCGGTGATGACGGCGTTCTACTCGTGGCGGCTCCTGTTCATGACTTTCCATGGCGCGCCGCGCGCCGACCGGCATGTGATGGAGCATGTCCACGAATCGCCGATGGTCATGCTGCTGCCGCTTTACGTGCTCGCCATTGGCGCCGTATTCGCCGGCTGGGTCGGGTTCGAGCTGTTTATCGACCGGGGCGAAGAGTTCTGGCGGCAGTCGATCCTCGTCCTGCCCGGCCACGATTCGATTGCCGCCGGCCATCATGCGCCGGGCTGGGTGAAGGCATTGCCCATTGCAGCCAGTATCGTCGGCATCGGCGTCGCCTATGGCATGTATATCCGCAACCCGGCGCTTCCCGGCCTTCTCGCGGCGCGCGTCGGCGCGCTTTACCGCTTCCTGCTCAATAAATGGTATTTCGATGAGCTGTATGACCGCGTGCTGGTTCTGCCGTCGCTGGCGCTCGGCATTGGCTTCTGGAAGAAGGGCGACGGCGCGGTGATCGACGGGCTCGGGCCAGACGGCGTGGCCGCGAACACCCTGCGCCTGGCGCGCCGCGCCAGCGCGCTGCAGACCGGTTATATCTACCATTATGCCTTCGCCATGCTGATCGGCGTGGTGGCGCTGGTGTCGTGGTACTGGCTCGCGCGGACGGGGGGCTGAGCGATGACCGCCGGTTGGCCGCTCCTGTCGCTGGTCACCTTCCTGCCGCTGGTCGGCGCGCTGTTCATCCTTCTGGTGCGCGGCGACGAGGCGGTCGTCGCGGCCAATGCGCGCGCCGTCGCGCTGTGGGCGTCGTTGCTGACCTTCGCGCTATCGCTCCTGCTGTGGGTCAACTTCGACACCCAGTTCTCCGGATTCCAGTTTGTCGAGAAACGCGAGTGGTTGCCGGCCTTCGGCATCGCCTACCATATGGGGGTGGACGGCATCTCGATGCCGTTCGTGCTGCTGTCGACCTTCCTCACGCCGCTTTGCGTGCTGGCGAGCTGGGAAGCAATCGAGACGCGGGTGCGCGAATACATGATCGCCTTCCTCGTCCTCGAGACGCTGATGGTCGGCATGTTCTGCGCCCTCGACGTTGTCCTGTTCTATGTGTTCTTCGAGGGCGTGCTGATCCCGATGTTCCTGATCATCGGGGTATGGGGCGGGGCGCGGCGGGTCTATTCGGCCTTCAAGTTTTTCCTCTACACGCTCGCCGGTTCGGTGCTGATGCTGCTGGCGCTGCTCGCCATCTATTACGAAGCCGGGACGACCGACATCCCGATGCTGCTGTCCTACAACTTCCCGCTCGGCATGCAGCGCTGGCTGTGGCTCGCCTTCTTTGCCTCGTTCGCGGTCAAGGTGCCGATGTGGCCGGTCCATACCTGGCTGCCCGATGCGCATGTCGAGGCGCCGACCGCCGGGTCGGTCATTCTCGCCGGCGTGCTGCTGAAAATGGGCGCTTACGGCTTCCTGCGATTCTCGCTGCCTATGCTGCCCGACGCCTCGGCCTATTTCACGCCGCTGGTCTATGCGCTCAGCGTCGTCGCCATCGTCTACACCTCGCTGGTGGCGCTGGTGCAGGAAGACATGAAGAAGCTGATCGCCTATTCCTCGGTCGCCCATATGGGCTTTGTCACCATCGGTATCTTCGCCGGCAACGTTCAGGCGATCGAGGGCGCGCTGTTCCAGATGCTGAGCCACGGCGTCGTCTCGGGGGCGCTGTTCCTGATCGTCGGCGTGGTCTATGACCGCATGCATAGCCGCGAGATCGCGCGTTATGGCGGGCTGGTTCACCGCATGCCGATCTATGCGGCGGTGTTCATGGTGTTCATGCTTGCCTCGGTCGGCCTGCCAGGCACCAGCGGCTTCATCGGCGAGTTTCTGGTGCTGGTCGGCGTATTCCAGGTCAATACATGGGTAGCGCTATTCGCCACCAGCGGCATCGTCCTCGGGGCCGCCTACATGTTATGGCTCTATCGCCGGGTGGTCTTCGGCGAGCTGACCCACGCCGATCTCAAGGACATCGCCGACCTGAAGCCGCGCGAAATCTTGGTTTTCGCGCCGCTGGTCGTCGTCGTGCTGTGGATGGGGCTGTACCCCAAGCCGGTGCTCGACGTCTTCTCGCCTTCGGTCAACGCCCTGGTCGTCCGTTATCAGTCGGTCGCCATCGAGGCCCCATCCACGCCGCCGCCCGCGCGGCTGGCGGTTCGCTGAAAGCCCCGCCATGAACCAGGAATTCGCCGCTTCGTTCGTGCTTGTTCTGCCGGAGACGTTTCTGGCCGTCGCCGCGATGGCGTTGCTGATGCTGGGCGTCTTCCGGGGCGAGGGGTCGGCGCGGCTTGTATCGTGGCTGGCGATTGCGGCGCTTGCGGTCACCGCGCTATTCCTGCCGCTGGCAGCGCCCGGCCAGGCTGCGGCGTTCGGCGGCCTGTTCGTCACCGATGCGTTTGCCGTGTTCATGAAGATTCTAATCCTGCTCGGCACGGCGCTCGCCCTTGTCATGTCGATCGACTTCAACGACCGCGAACAGATCGCCCAGTTCGAATATCCGGTCCTGTTCCTGTTCGCAGCGGTCGGCATGATGGTGATGATCTCGGCCAGCGACCTGATCTCGCTTTATATCGGCCTGGAATTGCAGAGCCTGTCGCTCTATGTCGTCGCCGCATTCCGGCGCGATGCGGTCAAATCGACCGAGGCGGGGCTGAAATATTTCGTTCTGGGCGCGTTGTCGTCGGGCATGCTGCTCTATGGGGCCTCGCTGATCTACGGGTTTTCCGGCGCTACCGGCTTCGCCGACATCGCGGAAATCATGATTGGCCAGGCTGGCGACCCGCCGCTCGGCGTGATTTTCGGCATCGTCTTCATGGTCGCCGCGTTGGCCTTCAAGGTATCGGCCGCGCCCTTCCATATGTGGACGCCCGACGTTTACGAGGGCGCGCCGACCCCGGTGACCGCGTTCTTTTCCATCGCGCCCAAGATCGCGGCCACGGCCCTGCTGGTGCGCGTGCTGATCGATCCCTTCGGTCCCCTGGTCAACCAATGGCAGCAAGTGGTGATCGCGGTCGCCATCGCCTCGATGCTGATCGGCGCTTTCGCCGCAATCAACCAGACCAACATCAAGCGCCTGATGGCCTATAGCTCGATCGGCCATATCGGCTATGCCCTGGTCGGGCTCGCGGCCGGCGACGAAACCGGGGTTCATGGCGTGCTGATTTACATGGCGATCTATCTGTTCATGAACGTGGCGGCGTTCGGCGTGATCTTGTGCATGCGCCAGCAGGGCCGGATGGTCGAACGCATCGCCGATCTTTCCGGCCTGTCGGTCACCCGGCCGGGCATTGCGGCGGCGCTCGCCATTGCCATGTTCTCGATGGCCGGCATCCCGCCGCTCGCCGGGTTTTTCGGCAAGTTCTACGTGTTCCAGGCGGCGATCGCGGCCGGGCTCTATACCCTCGCCGTCATCGGCGTCCTGACCAGCGTCGTCGCGGCCTTCTATTATCTGCGTATCGTGAAGCTGATGTATTTCGACGAGCCGGTCGAAGCGTTCGACAGGCCGGCCGGCCGTACGCTCGGCATCGTGATCACGGGCAGCAGCCTTCTCATTCTCCTGTTCGTCGTCTATATGGCGCCGGTCGTCGGTTGGGCGGGAATCGCCGCCGCCGCCCTGTTCGGGGGATGACTGAAGCGCCCAGCCTGCCGCCGGCCTATCGGCTGGTGACGATGGATACGGTGGGCAGCACCAATGAGGAGGCGAAGCGTCTGGCCCGCGCCGGAGCCGAAGACGGAACCCTAGTCTGGGCCCGCGAGCAGACAGCTGGGCGCGGACGCTCGGGGCGCAGCTGGACCTCGCCGCCGGGCAATCTTTATTGTTCGATCATCGCGCGCCCCGAATGCCCGCCGGCCGAGGCGGCGCAGCTAAGCTTCGTCGCGGCGCTCGGCCTCGGCGGGGCGCTGGGCGCCGTTCTGCCGCCGCTGGTCGAGATGCGGTATAAATGGCCGAACGACGTGCTGCTAAACAACCGCAAGGTGGCTGGCATCCTGATCGAGACCGAAGGCGTCGGTAAGGATGCCCTTGACTGGCTGGTGATCGGCGTCGGCCTCAACATCGCGAGCCACCCCGAGGATACGGAGTTTCCGGCGACCGGTCTCAAGTTCGAGGCCGGCGTCGATTTTACAGCGCAGGAACTGCTTGAGACGTTCACGCGCCATTTTCTCGCCTGGGTCAATCGCTGGCTCGATGACGGATTCGAGCCGGTCCGGCAGGAATGGCGGCGGCGCGCCAAGGGGATCAATGAGAAAATAGCCGTCCGGTTGCCCGATGGGCGCGTTGCCGGCACTTTCATCGATCTCGACACGGACGGGGCGCTGATTCTGGAAACCGATGCCGGACGACGACGAATCACTGCAGGCGACGTGTTCTTCGCCGCGCCCTAGACCTTGTGGTACTCTAGCCGACGATCTTCTTTCCGACGTTTCAACCGGCCCGGTACCCGATGCTTCTGGTGATCAATTCCAACAACACGAACACCGTGTTCGGCGTCTTCGACGGATACGAGAAGCGCGGCGCGTGGCGTATCTCGACCGATGCCCGCCGGACGGCCGATGAATATGCGGTGTGGCTGACCCAGCTGATGGCGCTAGAGGACATCCACCGTCATCATATCGACGGGGTCGTGTTGTCGAATGTGGTGCCGCAGACGAGTTTCCACATGAAAACGCTGTGCACGCGCTATTTCGGCGGCGAGCCGGTGACAGTCGGCGATCCCAATGTCAAGATCGGCATCCGCGTCCTGCTCGACCGGCCTGAGGAGGCAGGCGCCGACCGCCTCGCCAACGCGGTCGCGGCGCGCAAGCGCTACAAGATGCCGGGCATCGTGATCGATCTCGGCACCGCGACGACCTTCGACGTGCTCGACGCCGAAGGCAATTACTGCGGCGGCGCCATCTCGCCGGGCATCACCATGGCCTTCGAGGCGCTCTATATGGGGGCGGCGAAGCTGCCGCGCATCGAAATCCGCCGGCCGGCGCATGTCGTCGGCCACGCCACGGTGTCGGCGATGCAGTCGGGTATCTTCTGGGGCTATATCGGCCTGATCGAGGGCCTGGTGGCGCGCATCGAGGCCGAACTCGGCAGCAAGATGACGATCATCGGCACCGGCGGCCTCGTCCCGCTGATCGCCGATTCGACGAAAATTATTCAGCATGTCGATCTCGATCTGACGCTGCTCGGCCTCGTCGATATCTACAATCTCAACCGGCCTGCCGCCGGATGACGCGGACAAACGGTCGCCCGCCATCCCGCCGTACCGATGACGGCGGGCTGTATTTCCTGCCGCTCGGCGGATCGGGCGAGATCGGGATGAATCTCAATCTCTACCGCTATGCCGGAAAATGGCTGATGGTCGATCTCGGCGTCACTTTCAGCGACGAGAGCTCGCCCGGCGTCGAGGTGATCATGCCCGACCCGGCGTTCATCGAAGCCCACCGCGACGATCTGGTTGGTCTCGTGCTGACCCATGCGCATGAAGACCATCTGGGCGCGGTTCCGTATCTGTGGCCGCGGCTGCGCTGCCCGGTCTATGCGACGGCGTTCACGGCCTCGTTTCTGCGCCGCAAGCTGGCCGAGACCGGCCTGGTCAACGAGGTGCCGCTGACCGAAATCCCGCTCAGCGGGCGGTTCGAGATCCCGCCTTTCGGGATCGAACTGATTTCGATCACCCATTCGATTCCAGAGCCGAATGCATTGGCCATCCGCACGCCGGCCGGAACCGTGCTGCACACGGGCGACTGGAAGCTCGATCCGACGCCGCTGGTCGGCGCGGTGACCGACGATGCGGCGCTGCGCCGCACGGGCGATGAGGGGGTCCTGGCGTTGATCGGCGATTCGACCAACGTCCTGAGGCCGGGGGAATCGGGGTCCGAGGGCGCGGTGCGCGCCGCGCTGATCGAGCTGATCGGGCGTTGCCGGAGCCGGGTGGCGGTGGCGTGTTTCGCCTCCAACGTGGCCCGGCTCGAATCGATCGCGGTCGCGGCGGCGGCGAACGGTCGCGAGGTCGCGCTCGTCGGGCGCTCGCTGTGGCGGATCGACGAGACGGCGCGCGAAAACGGTTATCTGCGCGACGTAAAGCCGTTCCTGACCGAATCGGATGCGGGCTATGTGCCGCGCGAACGAATTCTCCTGATCTGCACCGGCAGCCAGGGCGAGCCCAGGGCCGCTCTTGCGCGCATTGCCACCGACAATCATCCGCATATCGTGCTGGAAAAGGACGATGTGGCGATCTTTTCCTCGCGCAATATTCCAGGCAACGAGCGCAACATCATGCGTCTGCAAAACGGCCTGGCGCGCCTCGGCGTCAAGGTGATTACCGACGAAGACGCGCCGGCCGACCTGCCCGGACCGATCCATGTGTCCGGCCATCCGGCGCGGGACGAGCTGGTCCGCATGTATCAGTGGGTGCGGCCGCACATTGCCATTCCGGTCCATGGCGAGGCGCGCCACATGCAGGCGCATGCCGATCTGGCGCGCTCGTGCCAGGTGCCGCATGCGTTGGTGCCCGAGAATGGCATGCTGATCCGCCTCGATCCCGACGGGCCGGAGGTGGTCGAGCGGGTCCATGCCGGCCGATTGGCGCTCGATGGCGACCGCCTGCTGCCGGTCGACGGACCGGTGATTCGCGGCCGGGCCCGCATGTTGTGGAACGGGGTCGTGATTGCGACCCTTGCCGTCGATCGCAAGGGCAGGTTGGCGTCCGATCCTCAGGTTTCCGCTCCCGGCCTGTTCGACCCGGCGGGCGACGACGAAATGACACGCAGCATCGTCGATGCGCTTCACGGTGCGGTCGCCGGCCTGCCGGCCAAGGCGGAGGATGAGCGCATCCGAGAAGCCGCGCGCCGCGCGGTGCGGAAGGTCGTCCACGCCCGCTCCAATCGTGCCCGACCTTGCGTCGGCGTCGGCGATCTACCGCGATGCGCTCGGCGCGCGCGTCTCGGCGCCGGTCGACCTGCCCGAACATGGCGTGACCACGGTTTTCGTCGAACTGCCGAACGCCAAAATCGAGCTCCTGCATCCGCTGGGTACAAGGTCACCGATCGCCAAGTTCCTTGCCGACCATCCGGCCGGGGGCATGCATCATGTCTGTTACGAGGTCGCGGATATCCGCGCCGCGCGCGACCGGCTGAAACGGGCCGGGGCGCGGGTGCTGGGCGACGGCGAGCCGAAAACCGGGGCGCATGGCAAACCGGTGCTGTTTCTTCATCCGAAGGATTTTTGCGGCACGCTGATCGAAATCGAACAGGCCTGAGCGATGACCTTTGTCACCGGCATCGCAATTTATGTGACCATCTGGTGGACCGTGCTGTTCGCCGTCCTGCCGTGGGGCGTCAGGCCGTCCGACAATCCCGGCAAGGGGCACGCCGAAAGCGCGCCCGAAAAGCCCCGCCTGTTGATCAAGGCAGTCGTAACCAGCGTTATCTCGGCCATCATCTGGGGCATCATTTTCTGGCTGATCGAGGCGAACGTTTTTTCGTTCCGCGATATGGCGAGCCAGGCTTAGGTTAGGAGGCGGCGAGATGTCGTCCTATTGCGATATTGCGCCGGGCGATCCGCTGCATGGGCCCTACCACGATCACGAATACGGCTTTCCGCTGACCGATGACGATGCGCTGCTGGAGCGCCTGGCGCTGGAGATCAATCAGGCCGGTTTGTCATGGCAATTGATGCTCAAGAAACGCGAGGGGTTTCGTGCCGCCTTCCGCAACTTCGATCTCGCCAAGGTGGCGCGGTTTTTGGCCCGCGACGAGGCGCGGCTGCTGGCCGACGCCGCGATCGTGCGCAACCGCCTCAAGGTTCGGGCCGTGATCGAGAATGCGCGCCGCATCCGGGCGCTGGCCGGGGTGCATGGGTCGTTTGCCGGCTGGCTCGCCGCCCACCATCCGCGGACCAAGGTCGAGTGGGTGAAGCTGTTCAAGCAGACCTTCGTGTTCACCGGCGGCGAAATCGTCGGCGAATTCCTGATGAGCATCGGCTACCTGCCCGGTGCCCATCGCCCAAACTGCCCAGTTTTTCGGCAGATCAAACGCCACGATCCGCCATGGCTTCAAGCCAAAGGGTTTAAATATTAGCCTTAGACGACAAGATCGGCGTTTAACTTGTTGTTATATATAACAATGGATTTTATTAAGGACAGCCCAAAATACACAAGCCCGGATGGGAAAACCATCCGGGCTTGGGTGAAGACGACTCCCTAAACTTGGGCCGCGCCTCATTTTTTGGCGCGGATTGTTGGTCGGAAAGCTAGCCGAAGTTTGACCCTGAGTCACGGTGATTTTTTGTTTTTAGGCACAACAACGGAAATGCAATTTTCTTGCATTTCCGGGACGCACCGGGTGCCTAGATCAGCGCGTATTTGACCGCAAACAGGGCACCAATAACCGGCACCGTCACCCCCATCTCGCTCATCCGGCCGCTCAGCAGCTTGACCGCTGCATAGGTCATGAAGCCGAAGGCGATGCCGTTGGCGATCGAGAAGGTGAGAGGCATGACGATGGCGGTGACGATGGCGGGGGCGTTTTCAGTCACATCCTCCCAGTTAACCTCGGCGAGGCCGCGGGCCATGATGCAGGCGACGAACAGCAGCGCTGGGGCGGTGGCATAGGCAGGAACCGAAGCGGCAAGCGCCGAGAGAAAAAGGCTAACCAGGAAAAGCCCGGCGACGACCACACCGACGAGGCCCGTCCGGCCGCCCGCCTTCACGCCTGCCGCGCTCTCGATATAGCTGGTGACGGTCGAGGTGCCGAGGGTGGCGCCGGCCATCGTTGCCACCGAATCGGCGGTCAGCGCCTTGCCGAGGCGCGGGATAGTGCCGTCGGGCTTGATCAGCCCGGCCCGGTGGGCGACGCCGACCAGCGTGCCGGTCGTATCGAACAGGTCGACGAACAGGAAGGCGAAGATGATGGCGACGAGCCCGAGGCTGAGCGCGCCGGCGATATCCATCTGCATGAAGGTCGGGGCGATGCTGGGTGGCAGCGAAAACACGCCAGCGGCCGGCGATATGCCGAAGCCGATGCTGATAGCGGTGATGGCGAGAATGGCGATGATGATCGCTCCCGGCACGCGCCGGGCGTCGAGCGCCACCATGACGAAAAAGCCCACAATGGCGAGCAGCGTCGTCGGCGCCTTGAGATCGCCCAAGGTGACGAACGTCGCCGGGTGGGCGACGATGATGCCGGCGTTTTTCAGCGCGATAATGCCGAGAAACAGGCCGATTCCGGCGGAAATGGCCATTTTCTGCGATTGCGGGATAGCGTTGACGATCCACTTGCGGACGGGCGTCACGCTGAGGATCAGGAACAGCACGCCGGAAATGAATACCGCGCCGAGGGCGACCTGCCATTTATGCCCCATGCCGAGAACGACGCCGTAAGTGAAATAGGCGTTGAGCCCCATGCCGGGGGCAAGGGCGAGGGGATAGTTCGCATACAGGGCCATGATCAGCGTGCCGATCGCCGAGGCGAGGCAGGTGACGACAAACACCGCGCCGCGATCCATCCCAGCATCGCCGAGGATCAAGGGATTGACGAACATGATGTAGGCCATGGTCAGGAAGGTGGTGACCCCGGCTACAACCTCGGTTCGGACGTTGGTATTATGCGCGCTAAGCTGGAAATAGCGGTCAAGCATATCGATCCCCCTTTTGGCGAAGGCCCGGAATCGGCATCGTTCGATGCGACGTTAACCCCTGACGACTCGACCCCCGGCCGCGATGGGGCAAAAGCCTAAACCAGCCTGCGGGGTGACGTTATCGAAATTTTAAGCAGGGTCGTTGCAGGCTGGGAGCATGCGTTTCTTCGCCCCGATCGCTCTTGGCGTCTTTCTGTCGGCGGCTGCGGCCGTGGCCCAGCCGATCAGCGTGACCGGCGTCGACTGTTCGCGCTTGGTCGCCCATAAGCCGGCCCCCGATGTAGCCTATCAGCCCGGTGTCGACGCTCGTGGCCGGCCGGTGGCGCCCGCCGATCTCAACGCGGGCCCACAGATCAAGGCCCCGGAAACCGTGGTTTTCGACGTCGCCGCCGATCTGCGGCGCTTCGGCATTCCTTCGACCTCGCCGCTGTTCCAGCCCAACGTCAAGATCGGGACCGTGCGTGTCGAGCGCGACGGGCGGGTGTTCTTCAACGACCAACCGCTGCAAAACCCCGAGATCGAGGCCCTGGCCGAGGCCTGTCGCCGCCGCCTGCCCGGCGGGCGCTGAATTTCTTCGTCCCGCGAATTGCCATAATCCGGCGCTTTGCCTAAAGTCCCGGTCGCCCGGTCGTCTATCGGTCGGGCTTCCAGCAAAGGGACCGCATGCGACTGTCGAAATTCTTCCTGCCGACGCTTCGGGAAAATCCGAGCGAGGCGCAAATCGTTTCCCACCGCCTGATGCTGCGCGCCGGGATGATCCGGCAGGCGAGCGCCGGCATCTATTCGTGGCTGCCGCTCGGCTTTCGCGTGCTCAAGAAGATCGAGCAGATCGTGCGCGAGGAGCAGGACCGCTCGGGCGCCCTCGAACTGCTGATGCCGACCATCCAGCCGGCCGAGCTGTGGAAGGAATCCGGCCGCTACGAGGATTACGGCAAGGAAATGCTGCGTATCGTCGATCGCGGCGAGCGCGAGATGCTCTACGGCCCGACCAACGAGGAGCTGATCACCGACATCTTCCGTCACTCGGTGAAAAGCTACCGCGATCTGCCGAAGAACCTCTATCATATCCAGTGGAAATTCCGCGACGAGGTGCGGCCGCGCTTCGGCGTTATGCGCGGGCGGGAATTCCTGATGAAGGACGCCTATTCCTTCGATCTCGACGCCAAGGGCGCCCAGCATTCGTACAACAAGATGTTTTTCGCCTATCTGCGCACCTTTGCGCGCATGGGGCTGAAGGCGATCCCGATGCGCGCCGATACCGGGCCGATCGGCGGCGACCTCAGCCACGAATTCATCATTCTCGCTTCGCAATGGCTCGCCCGCTATGCGGCGACCGTTGAGAAGCACGATCCCAACGCCTGCCCGGTGCCACCCGACCGGCTGCGCAAGGCGCGCGGGATCGAGGTCGGTCATATCTTCTATTTCGGCACCAAATATTCGAAGCCGATGAACGCCGCCGTCGCCGGCCCGAACGGCGAGCAAATCCTGCTTGAAATGGGGTCCTACGGCATCGGCGTGTCGCGGCTGGTCGGCGCGATCATCGAGGCGAGCCATGACGAGGCGGGAATCGTGTGGCCGGACAGCGTCGCGCCGTTCGATATCGGGCTGATCAACCTGCGCAGCGGCGATGCGAAATGCGACGCGGCGGCGGCCGACATCTACGCCCGGCTCGCCAAGGCGGGCAAAAGCGTGCTTTACGACGATCGCGGTGAGAGCGCCGGGGCCAAGTTTGCCAACATGGACCTGATCGGCCTGCCGTGGCAGTTGATCGTCGGGCCGCGCGGCATCGCCCTCGCTGCTCGGTATCGCGCTCGGCGTGGCGACGATGATCATCGTCATGTCGGTGATGAACGGTTTCCGGGCCGAACTGATCGGCCGCATCCTCGGCCTCAACGGCCATCTCACCGTCTACGGCCAGGGCGCTCCGCTAACCGATTACGCGCGCCTGGCCGACGATCTCAAGCGCCTGCCGGATATCGTCAGCGCATCGCCGCTGGTCGAAGGGCAGGCGATGGCGACCGCCAACAACGTCGCCAGCGGCGCGCTGGTGCGCGGCATGCGCCCGGCCGACATGGCGGCGCGCACGCTGATCGCCTCGCACATCGTCATGGGCGATCTCGCGCGCTTCGCCGGCGACGACGCGGCGATCATCGGCCGGCGGATGGCGCAGAAATTCGGCGTCTCGGTCGGCGACAGCATCACGCTGATCTCGCCGCAAGGGAACGTCACCGCCTTCGGCACGGTGCCGCGCCTGCGCGCCTACAAGGTGGCGGCGATCTTCGAGATCGGCATGTTCGAATACGACAGCAGCTTCGTCTACATCCCGATGACGGCGGCACAATTATTCTTCCGCACCGGCGACGGCGTGTCGGGGATCGAGCTGATGGTCAAGGACCCCGACCGCCTGTTCCGGGTGCGGCTTGCCGTTCAGCAGATGGTCGGCCCCGGCGTCCGGGTGTTCGACTGGCAACAGGCGAATGCGAGCTTCTTCAACGCGCTCCAGGTCGAGCGCAACGTCATGTTCCTCATCCTGACCCTGATCATCCTGGTCGCCGCGTTCAACATTATTTCCAGCCTGATCATGCTGGTGAAGGACAAGTCGAAGGACATCGCCATCCTGCGCACGATGGGGGCGACGCGCGGCACGATCCTGCGCATTTTCTTCATGAGCGGAGCAAGCGTGGGCGTGATGGGCACGATCGGCGGCTTCCTGCTCGGCATCGCGTTCACTTCGAATATCGAGGCGATCCGCCAGTGGCTGCAGAGCCTCACCGGCACGCCGCTGTTCTCGGCCGAAATCTATTTCCTGTCGCGGCTGCCGGCGAAGGTCGATCCGGCGGAGGTGATCCTGGTCGTCGGCATGTCGCTGGCGCTGTCGTTCCTCGCCACGATCTATCCGTCGTGGCGGGCGGCGCGGCTCGATCCGGTCGAGACCCTGCGTTATGAATGAGGCGGCGGGCAACGAGGCGCTGGCGCTCGAACTGTCGCGGATCGAGCGCACCTTCGCCCAAGCCGGCGCGCGGCTTGAAGTGCTGCGCGGCGCGTCGCTGACGCTCAAGCGCGGCGAATGCGTGGCGCTGGTCGGCCCGTCGGGGGCGGGGAAGTCGACGCTGCTGCACATCGCCGGCCTTCTGGAGCGTCCCGACCGCGGCGAAATTTTCCTTGGCGGGGCGGCGTGCGGCAGGATGAATGATGGCGAGCGCACTGCGATGCGGCGCAAATATCTGGGATTCGTTTATCAGTTCCATCATCTGCTGCCGGAGTTCTCGGCCCTCGAAAACGTCATGCTGCCGCAGATGATCGCCGGCGTATCGCGGCGCGCGGCGCGCGAACGGGCCAAGGAATTGCTGGCCATGGTCGGCCTGGGCGAGCGTTTGACCCACCGTCCGGCGCGGCTTTCGGGCGGCGAGCAGCAACGCGTCGCCATCGTACGCGCGGTCGCCAACCGGCCGCATGTGCTGTTGGCCGACGAACCGACGGGCAATCTCGACCCGCACACGGCCGAAGCGGTATTCGCCGAGCTGACCAAGCTCGTACGCACGACCGGCCTCGCGGCGCTGGTGGCGACGCACAATCCCGATCTTGCCGCGCGCATGGACCGCGTCGTCGTGCTGCATGACGGGG
>JACQAF010000168.1 GCA_016195145.1 Rhodospirillales bacterium | reverse complement strand
TGAGATCTTCTTCGAACGCTTCTTGATGTCCTCGACCACCGCCTCGACCGCCAGGTCGACGCCGCGCTTGAGGTCCATCGGGTTCATCCCCGCCGCCACCGCCTTCGCCCCCTCGCGCACGATCGCCTGCGCCAGGACCGTCGCCGTCGTCGTCCCGTCGCCGGCGAGATCGCCGGTCTTGATCGCGACTTCGCGCACCATCTGGGCGCCCATGTTCTCGAACTTGTCGGAAAGCTCGATCTCCTTGGCCACCGTCACGCCCCAGCGTCACCTTCACCGCGTCGGCCAGAATGTCGACCCCGCGCAGCATGCGCGTCCGCGCATCGCCGCTGAAACGTACTTCCTTCGCTGCCATGTGCTTAATCCTTTTTGATGAATTTGATTGTTATGCGGCCTTCTTTTTTGCCGCCGAGGCGCCCTCGATGACGCCCATGATGTCGGACTCCTTCATGATCAGGAGTTCCTGGCCATCCATCTTCACCTCGGTGCCCGACCACTTGCCGAACAGCACCCGGTCACCGGGCTTGACGTCGAGCGGGACGAGATCGCCCTTCTCGTTACGCGCCCCCGGGCCGGCGGCGACGACTTCGCCTTCCATCGGCTTTTCCTTGGCTGTGTCGGGAATAATCAGGCCGCCGGGCGTGCGGGTTTCTTCCTCGACCCGGCGGATCACGACGCGGTCATGCAAAGGCCTGAATTTCATTGAGTTTTCCTCCATGTGAGAGTTTTCTGCGAGTAGTTTAGCACTCGCGTAGAGAGAGTGCTGATAAATAGGTATGCCACGAATACCTTTCAAGCCAGAGGCGCGACCTCGGCTTGCATGATCAAGTCGATCAATTGTCTGGGAATATTCTGGATTACCGTCGGAAACCGGCTGCCCCGGTCCGCGCCCGGGCTGGCAGCACTGTCGGGGTCATGCTGATAGGCATTTGATATTATTACTTTTTTAATTGATTTATGAGACTATGCTGCTGACCATACCGGCATTCGTCATCCACTTCGGAGGGCCGTTTTGCATGTCGGACCTGGCGCGCCAGCTGGCAGATTATCGCCTGACCACGGCCGAGATTATCTATTGCCTGCCGGATCATCCCACGCTGCTGCAAAGCTATATCTGGCAGGAGCTCGACCTCGCCCCCGAATTTCCGGTGCTCAAGAAGTTCCTCGCCTTCTGGGAACGCCATATTGAAGGCAGGTTGCACACGGTCCGGGTCGCCAGCTGCCAGATCATCAAGCCGGCCGCCTTTCGCGCCAACGCCCACTTGCTGACGCTGCATTGATCCCGGCGATCCCGGCGCGGCCGTAGATCGCAAGGACTTGATCGGTCAGTCGGATTGGCGGAAGGTGGGCTGCGCCCTGCCAACCGATGCCTGACGCCCGGATCATGCCCGCGACCGCTCCCCCCACCAACCCAAACGGGCCCGTGACCGCCGCGACGACCGTGCGCGTCGCGGCAGCACAATACGCCCTGAAGCCGGTCGCCAGCTTCGAGGCGTTCGCCGATCAGGCCACGGCCGCCGTCGCCGCAGCAGCCGAATTCGACGCCCGGCTGTTTGTCCTGCCGGAGTATCTGACTACCCAGCTCCTGTCGATCCCGGCCAACGGCCGCCCCGGCGATATCCGCGACCTGCCGGCCCATACCCCGCAATACCGCGATCTGTTCAGCCATCTCGCCCGTTCCCGCGCAATGCATATCCTCGCCGGAACCCACGTCACCGCCGAGGGCAACAAGCTCTATAACACCGCCTATCTGTTTCACCCCGACGGTCGCGTCGATACCCAGGAAAAGCTCCATCTGACGCCAACCGAAACCGGGCCGTGGGGACTTGCGCCGGGCACGACGCTGAAGCTGATCGACCTTTCCTGGGCCAAGGCGGCGATTTTGGTCTGCTACGACGTCGAATTTCCCGAGCTAGCCCGGCGCGCGCGCGCCGAGGGCGCCGATCTGCTTCTCGTGCCGTCATGCACCGACGACCGCCATGGCTTCCACCGGGTGCGCTATTGCGCCCAGGCGCGGGCGATCGAGGACCAGACTTACGTTGTCGTCGCGGCGACAGTCGGCGGCCTGCCGGAGGTCGAGCATTTGCGCAGCCATGTCGGCGAAGCGGCCCTTCTGGCCCCGTGCGATTATCCTTTCCCGCCGGGGGGTGTCTTGGCGGCCGGCGAGATCAATTGCGATATGGTGGTGGCCGCCGATCTCGATTTCGCCGCTCTGGCCCGGGCGCGCGCCGGTGGGTCGGTCCGCACCTGGCAGGACCGGAGACCCGATCTCTACCGCAATGGATAGCCGGGCCAGACGGCCCGCTATCACGTTCGATTACTCTCATAACGCGAAATTTTTCCAGCATTGCTTCGCAAATGGCGTCGCAAAATGCAAAAATCGCCAAATGGCATATTAACCATGATCGAGTCCACATCAATCTAACATATTAATAATACGAAGATAATCGCTGGAATTAACCTTACTGTACCGAATGGGTAGGGCTTGGCACGATACTTGAGTACTTCCTAGGTAGGCGATCCACCGGCTTCGGAGGTACTCACAATGGCAAATACCCAGACGCTGCTTATCCACCGCAACCGCCTGATCCGGCACGGCCTGAAAACCGTGCTCCAGGGCTCGTCGCTCACCGTCGTCGGCGAGGCGGACCGCCT
>JACQAF010000167.1 GCA_016195145.1 Rhodospirillales bacterium | reverse complement strand
GTGCGCGCTCCTCGTCTCGGGGATCGTCACGCGGTCGCTGCGCGCCGATGCGATGGCCGAGGTGCTGCGCAACACGATGGCGATCACCGGGGCGTTGTTCGCCCTATTCGTCGCCGCGACTACCTTTACCCTCGTCTTCCGCGCCTTCGGAACCGACCGCTTGCTCGACGCCCTGATCGGGCAGATTCCGGGCGGCCCGATCGGGGCGGTCGCGGCGGTTCTGCTGCTGCTCGGGCTCTGCGCCTTCGTGCTCGATGCGTTCGAAATCATCTTCGTCATTATCCCGGTGGTGATGCCACCGTTGCTCATGCGCGTCCCTGACGCCGTCTGGGTTTCGGCGCTGACCCTGTTCACCCTGCAGGCGAGCTTTCTCATCCCGCCGGTCGGTTACGCGGTGATGATGGCGCGCACGACGATGGCGGAACGGGTGCCGACCGGGGCGCTGGTGCGCGCCCTTGTACCGTTTCTCGGTGCGCAAGCGCTTGTGCTGGCGCTGACCTTGGCGTTTCCCCAGCTTGCGCATCTGGCGCAGCCGCAATCGACCATGGCGTCGCGGGCGGTTCCGCTCCTCTCGGACGACGACGTCCGGCGGGAATTCGACAGCATAGTTCCCCAGCTGCCCGAGAACCCCGACGCCGATCAGAAGGAATGAATCCGCGCTAACCCGCCCCCTGGGCGACGCCTGCGGACGCCGCCGTCTAGCTAGTCGTCGCGGCGAAAACCCTGCTATGACCCGGCGCCGCCAGTTGCTCGCGGGCCATTCACAGCGCCGGGCAGTACGGGGTATAGTGCGGCTTACGCACCGGGCGCCGGGCCATCACCTCGGCCGATGATGTTTTATTCCTTTTGCCGACAATGGCTGCCGGGATCGGCGGGCCGTCTTGCCGCCGTCCTGGCGCTGGCGCTGCTGGCTGCCTGCGCGCCGCGGATCGTTGCCCCGGTTGCGGTCGCGCCCCGCCCCGCGCCGCCGCCGCTATCGGCGCCGCAGGGGCTCGCCTGTTACGAGGCGTTGGGCGCGCAGGGCGCAGCCTTCGAGCCGGCGGCGCTGCCGGCCACCGCCGGCGGCTGTCACGTTGCCGAAGCGGTGATCCTGACCCGGTTGCGGGCAGCACTCGACAAGCCGGCGACAATGGCCTGCCCGCTCGCGGTGGCGCTGGCCGATTTCGAGGCGCAGATCATCCAACCGGCGGCGCACCGCCATTTCGGGCATCGGGTGACGATGATCCGCCATTACGGCGCCTATGGCTGCCGGACGATCAACGGCACGCGCAAGCTCAGCCAGCACGCCTTTGGCCGGGCGATCGACATTTCCGGTTTCGATCTCGCCGACGGCACGCGGATCGACGTCAAACGGGACTGGCGCAATGCCGGGGCGCGGACCCGGTTTCTCCACGAGGTAGCCCGCGCGGCGTGCGACAGCTTCGGCGTCGTGCTGACCCCCAATCGCGACCGCAGCCACGACGGGCACCTACATCTCGATATCGGACCGGACCAGCTCTGCGGATATTGAACCGGCCCTAGGAGGCGCGCTTGCGCGGCCGGCCGCTGACGCGTTTCTCGATCGCATCCCAGATCTGCGCCGCGATCTTCACGCCGTCGAAGCGGTCGATCTCCTGGATGCCGGTGGGCGAGGTGACGTTGATCTCGGTCAGATAGTCGCCGATCACGTCGATGCCGGCGAAGATCAGGCCGCGTTCAGCGAGGGTGGGGCCGATCGCCTCGCAAATCTGCCGCTCGCGCCGGGTCAGGGTCGCCTTCTCCGCCCGTCCGCCGACATGCAGATTCGCCCGCGCCTCGCCCGCCGGCGGCACGCGCATCACCGCCCCGGCCGGCTGGCCGTCAACCAGGATGATCCGCTTGTCGCCCTGGCGCACCTCGGGGAGATAGCGTTGCACGACAATCGGCTCGCGGCTCATGCTGGTGAACATCTCGACCAGCGCGTTGAGGTTCTCGTCGCCGGGCGTGATGTGAAAAACGCCCGCGCCGCCGTTGCCGAACAGCGGCTTCAGGATGATGTGCTTGTGCTCGGCGCGGAAGGCGGCGATTTCGGCCCGGTCGGAGGTGATCAGCGTCGGCGGCATCAGGTCGGGAAAATGGGTGACGAACAGCTTCTCGGGCGCGTCGCGCACGCTAGCCGGATCGTTGACCACCAGCGTCGCCGGATGGATGTGCTGCAACAGATGCGTCGCCGTGATGTAAGCCATGTCGAAGGGCGGGTCCTGACGCATCAGCACCACATCGACCGTGGCGAGGTCGAGGGTCTCGAACCCGCCAAGCGTATAATGGTTGCCGCGTTCGCGACGCAATTTCAGCGCCCGCGCCCGGGCGCGCACCCGGCCGTGAACGAAGCTCAAATCCTGCGGCAGGTAGTGATACAGCGCATAGCCGCGATTCTGCGCCTCGAAGGCGAGGGCGAAATCGGAGCTGGCGTCGATATCGGCCCGCTCGATGGGGTCCATCTGGATGGCGACGGCAAGGCTCATGGGTAACCGGGTTCCTCGGGCGAAAGCTAGGGCGGCCGCGCGAATACGCGGCAATTCGCCGGTACGATGGCCCGTCGCCGCGTTTCCCGCAAGCCTCCTCGCCGCATCCCTGCGAGTGGACGGTTCAGGACGTGACGGGCGGCGTGAACCGGCGCGGATCGTCCTTCATCAGGACATGGCTGACGACGCGCCGCACATTGGCGATGTTGCGCGCGATGTTGAGTACGCGGTCGAGCTCTTCCTGGTGCTGGGCGACGCCAATAAGATAAACCACGCCGTTCACCGTCTCGATCGAGTAATTGACCGACTGCACTTCCTTGGCGAAGAGCAGGCGCGTGCGCAGTTCGGCCGAGATGGCCGTGTCGCGCGCGTAGTTGACGATGCCGCCCTCGCTGCTGATCTCGACCTCGTTGATCACCTCGCGCACGCCCTTGGCCTTCCAGGCGAGGGTGATCGCCTCGGCGCGCAAATCCGCATCCTTGGTCGAGCCGGTGACCAGAACCCGTCCCTCGTGAATCTGGAGATTCATGTCGCCGAGCAAGGCCTGGTCCTTTTGCAGCCAGTAATGGTTGATCTCGGCGCGGATGGCGGTGTCGCTGACCGCGCCCTTGATGCCGCGCTCCTGGACGGCGGCGACGCCGGCCGTTGCGCCCGCGCCGACCGCAGCTCCGACGCAGCCGGCCAGCGGCGCGGCGGCGAGCAGGCCGATCAACGCCAGCGCGCGTCGGGAATCAATAAAGCGCCGTGCGGCGCAACGCTCGGTCATGGGCAATCTCCTTCGCAACGGACCTAGTTTTCTATATCGCGTCAGCCCGAGTCGCGCCAAGCGTCGGCGATATGCCGGGGCAGGCGCCACGGGGCCACCAGCACAACGTCGAATCGCAGGGCCGCATTCCGCAACTCGGCCCGCGCGGCGAGAAATGCCATCGCGGCGCGGGCGATACGGGTGCGCTGCGCGCCGCCCACGGCCTCGGCCGCGCTGGCGAGATCGGGGCGCGCCTTGACCTCGACGAACGCCACCACGCCGCCGCGCCTGACAATAAGGTCGATCTCGCCCACCGGCGTGCGATAGCCGCGGGCGAGGATGCGATAACCGGCGAGGCGCAGCCGCCAGGCGGCCAGATGTTCGGCGAAGCGGCCGCGGCGCTGGGCCCGCACCCGGCCGGCGGCCGGCGGGTTCATTTGCGGGCGATGCCGAGGGCCAGCGCGCGGGCGTAAACCTCGCGGCGCGGCCGACCGGTGGCGCGGGCCACATCGGCGACGGCGTCGCGCAGGCTCATGCCGCCGAGCGCCGCCGTCAGCCGCACGTCGAGATCGGGCGCCGCATCGGCCTCGGCGACGGTAATTTCGGCCGGTGGGCCGATAATCACCACCACCTCGCCCCTGGGCGGGCCGGATTCGGCGTAGGCCGCGGCCAGCTCGGCGAGCGAGCCGCGCCGCGTCTCCTCGAACAGCTTGGTCAGCTCGCGGGCGACGACCGCCTCGCGCGGGCCGAAAATGTCGGCCATCGCGGCGAGGCTTTCGGGCAGCCGGCGCGGCGATTCGAAGACGATCAGCGTCGCGCGCACGGCCTTTACCTCGGCTAGCGCTGCCGCGCGCGCCTTGGCTTTTTGCGGCAGGAAGCCGAGGAACAGGAAGCGATCGCTGGGCAGGCCCGATACCGACAGCGCCGCCATCGCCGCCGACGGTCCCGGCACGGCGGTAACCGCGAGCCCTGCCTCGCGCGCCGCGCGGATCAGCTTGTAGCCGGGGTCGGCAATCAGCGGCGTGCCGGCGTCGGACACCAGCGCCACACTCCCGCCATGTTGGACGGCTTCGATAAGCGCCGGCTGGGTGCGGCCGGCGGCGTGGTCGTCGTAACGCATCAGCCGGCGCGCGGGAATGCCGAGTGCGGCGAGAAGCCGGCGGGTGACCCGCGTATCCTCGCAGGCGACGATATCGGCCGCGGCGAGAATCTCCTGCGCGCGGCGGGTGATGTCGCCAAGATTGCCGAGCGGCGTGGCGACGACATAGATGCCCGCCGGCAATTTACTTGTCTTGCCGTCGCGGCTAGGCTCGCCCTGCGAAATGGAGGACATTGTGATCGCTTGCCCCGCCTGCCCCGATCGGTTTTTCGCCCGTGGGCGATTCCTGCGTTTGGCCGTGCCGCTGACGGCGCTGCTGTTCGCGCTCGCCGCCTGCGAGAGCGGCAGGGTACAGAACACCGGCGGCGGGTTGCAAGGCGGCCCGCCGGCAGCGGCGCAGCAACCGGCGCGTACGGTGCCGCTTGAAACCGCCGTGCCGCCGCCCATCCCGGCCGGCGCACCGGCTGCGGTGCCGGCGGCGGCCCCGAAGGTCGCCATTCTGCTGCCGCTGACGGGACCGAGCGCCCAGGTCGGCCGAGCCCTGCTCGATGCCGCCCAGGTGGCGCTGTTCGATATTGGCGATGACGCGCTGATTTTGCTGCCGCGCGATACCGGCGGGACGGCCGACGGGGCGGCGCGCGCTGCCGAGGCGGCGCTGGCCGACGGCGCGCGACTGATTATCGGCCCGCTCTTTGCAGCCGAAGTAGCGGCGGTGACGGCCAAGACGCGCGCCGCCGGGATCAATGTCGTCAGCTTGTCGCAACGCTGCGCGCCACCGCCGCGCGGGCTGACGCGCAGGTCGGCATCGTCGAGCGCTACGATCCGGCGACGACCGACGCCTCGCCGGTCGTCCGGCGGCTCGCCGCCTACGAGGCGCGACGCAACGCCCTGGTCGCCCAGCGCCGCGCCCTCGAAGGCAAGGACGACGAGATCAGCCGCGAGGCGCTGCGCCGCCTCGAAGGCATCGAAACGGTGGGCGAGATCGGCTTCGATTCGGTGCTGCTGCCCGATTTCGGCGACCGGCTTCTCGCCATCTCGCCCCTGCTGCCCTATTACGACATCGACCCGGCGCGCATCCGCTTCCTCGGCACCGCGTTATGGGAAGATCCACGCGTGGGCAAGGAGCCGGCGCTGATCGGCGCGTGGTTTGCGGCCCCGCCGCCGCAGGCGCGCGAAGGCTTCGTCAAACGCTTCCATGACGTTTACGGCCGCGAGCCGCCGCGCATCGCCACCCTCGCCTATGACGCAGTGGCGCTCGCCGCCGTGCTGGCGCGCGCCCCCGACGGGCCGGATTTCTCGGCCAAAGCGCTCACCGCAGCGAGCGGTTTTGCCGGGCTCGACGGCATTTTCCGCCTGCGCGCCGACGGCACGGCCGAACGCGGGCTCGCCGTGCTCGAAGTCCGCCGCGACGGGTTCCGCACCGTCTCGCCGGCGCCGGAGACCTTTGAGCAATTGACGCGATAGCCGGCGCGGGTCAGGCGAGAAGTTCGGCCAGCACGGCGTTGAGCACCTTGCGGCCGGCGGGCGTGGCCCGCAGGCCGCGCGCGTCGCGAGCGACGAATCCGCCCTCGATCAGCCGGGCGAGGCGACGTGGATCAAGCGCCGCATCGAGATCGCATCCAGTGCGGCGCGCGAACGCCGCGGCATCCACGCCTTCGGCGAGGCGCAAGCCCATCATCAGTGCTTCTTCGGCGGCTTGACCGGCCTCGACCGTCAGGCATTCGGCGGTGGCGTGGCCCTTCGCCTCGACGGCGGCGAGCCAGGTCTCGGGCGCTTTTTCCTGCCGCGTCGCCGTCTTCGCGCCGGCCAGCGTCAGCCGTCCATGCGCGCCCGGCCCGACGCCGACATAATCGTCGTACCGCCAGTAGACGAGATTGTGCCGGCACTCGGCGCCCAGCCGCGCGTGGTTGGAAACCTCGTAGGCCGGCAGGCCGGCAGCGGCGAGAATTTCCTGCGTCAGATCGTAAAGCGCCGCCGCTTCGTCCTCGGCCGGCAGGTCGCGATGGTTAGCTGGTAAACCGACAGATGCTCGCCCGCCATCGCCAGGGCTTCGCCCAGCTCGCGCCGCCACGCGGCCCTATCCTGGCCCGGGCGCGTATAAATCAGATCGAAGGAAAACCGCGAGAAATTGCGCGCGGCGAGCGCAATGGCAGCGCGCGCCTCGGCCTGATCGTGGGCCCGGCCGAGGAATCTGAGCGCCGCGTCGTCGAGCGCCTGCACGCCGAGCGACAGGCGGTTGACCCCGGCGGCGCGGAAGCCGGCGAAGCGCGCCTGCTCGGCCGAGTTGGGGTTGGCTTCCAGCGTCACCTCGATATCGGCGGCGAGCGGCCAGTTGCGGGCGATGCGGGCAAGCACCGCCCCGGCCGTGCGCGGGTCCATCAGCGACGGCGTTCCGCCGCCGAAGAAAACCGAGGTCACGGTACGGCCCCCGGTCAGGCCCGAGTAATGATCGAGATCGGCGAGCAAGGCCGTGCGCCAGCGCGCCTCGTCGATGCGCTCGCGCACATGGCTGTTGAAGTCGCAATAAGGGCATTTCGACTTGCAGAATGGCCAGTGGACATAGACGCCGAAACCGTCGCCAGCGGCGGCAGGCGCAATGCGGCCGGGATCGGGGGCGAGGGTCGCGAACATGAACGACATTCTAGCAGGCGGGACGCAAGTTCAGCGCGCGTAATCAACCGGCAGCGCGGTGGTGAACTTGATCGTCTCCATGGCGAAGGTCGAGCTGACATCGGACAGGGCGACCCGCCCGATCAGGCGCTTGTACACCGCGTCATAGGCAGCGATATCGGGGACGACGACGCGCAGCAGGTAATCCACGTCGCCGCTCATCCGGTAGAACTCCACCACTTCGGGGATGTCGCGCACTGCTTCGGCGAATCTTTCCAGCCAGGCGAGATCGTGCTGGCTGGTGCGCACCGCGACGAACACGGTAACGCCGACATTGATCTTGTCGGCATCGAGCAGGGCGACGCGGGCGCGGATAATGCCGTCCTGCTCCAGCTTCTGGATACGCCGCCAGCATGGCGAGGGTGATAGCCCGACCCGGGTAGCGATCTCACCCACCGGCAGGGTGGCGTCCTCCTGCAAAAGGGTCAGGATTTTCTGGTCTATTGGATCGAGAGGCATATTTTTTCTATTTATGGTTATAAAAGAGATTAATATTCTACGATTTTGCAGAAATTTCGTAAACTTTGCAAACATTTTCGGCCCAGTTCGGGTATGCTTTTTCGCATGTCGATCCGCAACCCCTTCACCGCCCATCCGGTCGCCGTTGGCGAGAGCTATGCCGAGCACCTGACCATGGCGTCGGGCTTCGGGATGCGGATGATCGGCGCGGGGCTCGCCTGCCTGGTGCACGGGGTTTTCCCGTTCCTGTTCACCCGCACCGGCAGCGATGCGATCCACGAGCTGCATGTACGCATGGTTACCCACCGTCGGCGCGACGGGGCGCCCAACGGGGTTCCGGCCCAAGCCGATTAAGCGCCGGGCGGTTTAACGAAAACAGGCGTCGATCAGTTTGCGGAACGCGTTGGCGCGGTGGCTGATGGCGTGTTTTGCCGCCGATTCCATTTCGCCGAAAGTCAGCGTCCCGTCGATGGGCACGAACATCGGATCGTAGCCGAAGCCGCGATCGCCGCGCGGCGGCCAGACGAGATGCCCGTCGACGCGACCCTCGAACGATTCGGCATGGCCATCCGGCCAGGCAAGCGACAGGACGGAGATGAATGCCGCGCCCCGATCGGTCGAGCCGCTCGCCCGCACCTCGCGCCACACGCGGTCCATCGCCATGGCGAAATTCTTCGCCTCGTCGGCCCAGCGTGCCGAGTAAATCCCCGGCGCTCCGCCCAGTGCCGTAACGCACAGTCCGCTATCGTCGGCGAGGGCTGGCAACCGGCTCGCCTGGGCGGCGGCATGGGCCTTAAGCTCGGCATTGGCGAGGAAGGTGGTGCCGGTTTCCTCGGGCGACGGCAGGCCGAGATCGCCCGCCGATACGGCTGCGACGCCATAGGGGGCGAGCAGTTCGTCGATCTCGCGCACCTTGTCCCGGTTGTGGCTGGCGATGACGAGCTTTGCTTCGGTAAACCGGCGCGCCATATGCGATTTAGGCTCCAACCGCCCGTTTTTGCAGCCCGATCAGCTCGCCAATGCCCTTGCGGGCGAACGCCAGCAAGGCGAGCAGATCGGCCTCGGAGAACGGCGCACGCTCGGCCGTGCCCTGGACCTCGATGATCTTGCCCGATCCGGTAAGCACGAAATTGGCGTCGGCCTCGGCGGTCGAATCCTCGGCATAATCGAGATCGAGCACCGGCATGCCGTTATAGATACCGCACGAAACGGCGGCGACATAATCGACCAGCGGCGGCTTGGCGAACACGCCGTCCTTGGCAAGCTTGGCGAACGCCAGATGCAGCGCGACATAGGCGCCGGTGATCGCCGCCGTGCGCGTGCCGCCATCGGCCTGCAGCACGTCGCAATCGATGCGGATCTGCCGCTCGCCGAGCGCCTTGAGATCGGTGACGGTGCGCAGGGAGCGGCCGATCAGGCGCTGGATTTCCTGGGTGCGGCCGCTCTGCCGGCCGCGCGCCGCCTCGCGGTCGGTGCGGGTGTGGGTCGAGCGCGGCAGCATGCCGTATTCGGCCGTCACCCAGCCCGAGCCGGTGTTGCGCAGGAAGGGCGGCACCTTGTCCTCGACGCTCGCCGTGCACAGGACATGGGTTTCGCCGAAACGGGCGAGGCACGATCCCTCGGCGTATTTGGCGAAGCCGGGCTCGAGAATGACGGGGCGAAGCGCATCGGGGGCGCGACCGGAGGGGCGCATGGATATCCTGGGGAAAACAGGTGGACGGGAACGGGGGATTGGACCGTGGCCGACCCTACCCCGACGCCCGGCCATTCGTCCACCGCCACTATGGGAGAGGGCCCTGGCAGCGGGCCAGCAGCGTTGACGCTGCGCTCCCCCGTCCCTAGATTCGGAAACGATGAGTATCGTCAAATCCTTGCCTGCGGGAAAACCGGCCACGGGCGGCAAATCGTCGCCGATCAGCGAGCTGAACGAGCGTAGCCGCGAGATTTTCCGGCGCGTGGTCGAGGCTTATGTCGAAACCGGCGATCCGGTCGGCTCGCGCACCCTGTCGCGCAAGCTCGGCCAGCCGCTATCGTCGGCGACTATCCGCAACGTCATGGCCGATCTGCAGGAAGCCGGCCTGCTCTATTCGCCGCACACCTCGGCCGGCCGGCTGCCGACCGAGGCGGGGTTGCGGATGTTCGTGAACGGCCTTCTCGAGGTGGGGCGGCTGTCGGCCGAGGAACAAGCCCGGATCGATGTCCAATGCGCCGCCGCTGGCAAAAGCATGGCCCAGGTGCTGGAACAGGCGACGCAGATGCTCGCCGGCCTGTCGCACTGCGCCGGCATGGTCATGGCGCCCAAAACCGAATCGGCGCTGAAGCATGTCGAATTCGTCCCGCTGGGGCCGGGCCGCGCGCTGGTGGTGCTGGTGACTGCCAACGGGCTGGTCGAGAACCGGGTGATCGAGCTGCCGATGGGCCTTGGCTCCTCGGCCCTCGTTCAGGCGGGCAATTATGTCAATGCGCGGCTCAAGGGCCGCACCCTGGGCGAGGCGCGGGCCGAAATTCTTGACGAGCTGGAGCGCAGCCGGGCCGAGTTCGACGAGCTGACCAAGAAGGTCGTCGAGGCGGGACTGGCGGTCTGGTCGGGCAAGGGGCCGAGCGACGGCTATCTTATCGTGCGCGGCCAGGCGCGGCTGCTCGAAGACGTGACGGCGATCGAGGATCTCGAGCGCATCCGCACGCTGTTTGAAACCCTCGAGACGCGCGAATCGATGATCAAGCTTCTCGACCAGACGCAAGGCGGCGAGGGCGTGCAGATCTTCATCGGCGCGGAGAGCGAGCTTTTCGGCGTCGCCGGGTGCTCGATGATCATCGCGCCCTATGCCGACAGCCGCGAAAAGATCATCGGGGCCATCGGTGTGATCGGCCCAACGCGCCTCAATTATGCGCGCATCATTCCGATGGTGGATTACACCGCCAAGGTGATCGGCCGACTTGTCGGCTGAATCCGCCAGCCCCATCTAACCGGTTCCAACCAGCAGGATCGACATGAACAGCGACCCCGAAACGACAGCGCGTCCGCCCGAGGATAACCAGCCGACGGCGGCGTCCGAGGCGACGGCGGAAAAGCCGGTATCGACCGAGGCCGGGCGTATCGCGGCGCTTGAGGCCGAGGTTGCGCGCCTCAAGGACCAGGCGCTGCGCGCCCTCGCCGAGGCGGAAAACACCCGCCGGCGCGCGGAACGCGAGATCCAGGACAACAGCAAGTTCGCGGTGGCCAATTTCGCGCGCGATCTGGTGCCGATGGCCGACAATCTGCACCGCGCCCTCGACAGCATCCCCGCCGGCGCGCGCGCGGCCGACGAACGGCTCGACAAGCTGGCCACCGGCGTCGAGCTGACCGAGAAAGAATTTCTGTCGGTTCTCGAGCGATATGGCGTGCAGCGGATCGATCCGCTCGACCAGCCGTTCGACCATAATCTTCACCAAGCGATCATGCAGATCGATAGCCCCGACCGACCGGCCGGCACTGTGGTTCAGGTGCTGCAGTCCGGGTTTACCATACACGGCCGCCTGCTGCGCGCGGCGATGGTGGCGGTCGCCAAGGGACCGGCCGGCGCCAAGGTGGATACGTCGGCGTAGAGCCGCATCCGAATCGTGAATAAAGACGGCTGCGCGCGGCACCGCCATCGGGGATCCGCGCGATCCGGGTTAGACGGTCGCGGTTATCGTTGGGGCTGGCGGGGCGTCGCCGGCCGTGCGGTCATAGGCCGCGCTTTCCCCGCCCGATAGTACCGCCGCCGCGCCGCCCTCGGGCGGCCCGAAAATGCGGGCCACTGGCTTGCCGGTTCCCGGGTCGACCAGATCGACAAAGGCCTGGAATGAACCTGCGACCAGCCCGGTGCGCGAGACAAGGGGCGACCGGGTTGCTTCGGCCTGGGCCGCGCGCGCGGCGACAGAACGGCGCTCAGCAGCCAGGCGGTCCTGATTGGCCAGCCGGTCGCGTTCGGCCTTGGCCGCGCCGAAAATGGCGCTGGGCGCAACCACCCCTTCCGGCCGTTCGTCGCGGACCGGCGCCGGCAGGGGCGCGGGGGTCGTTGCATTCACCCCTAAAATTTTAGTCGTATTCATGACAAAACCAGTATTAATTATAGTGAATACTCTATATGTACTATATGATCATTTGTCGTCTTCTGTCAAGTTGCGGTGCAGCCGATTCCGGCAGGGGTATTTACTTTGCGCCATCGGCGTATTTTCATCCCGCGGGGGTCGGGGAAAGAATAATCTTCGGCGGCGCCGACGGACCCGCCGATATATCCGCATACGGGCGATCGGTGGCGGTGTCGGCGGGCTGGGTAAAGGGAGGATGACGACGCTGAAAGTTCCAGCGAACGGCGTCATCCCCGTTGCACCTGCTGGAAGGCCTGCCTATATAGCTCGTGTAAAGCCCTTACCCACTTTGACGGTTCAACCGTTTGGGGGTCCGGGCCGGTGCCCGCCCTGGGGTCGGCCCCATGACCCGCCGCTGAATGAGGACGTAACATGAGCAAAGTCATCGGTATCGATCTTGGCACGACCAATTCCTGCGTCGCCGTCATGGAAGGCAAGACGCCGAAAGTCATTCCCAATGCGGAGGGTGCGAATACCACCCCGTCGATCGTCGCCTTTACGGAAAGCGGCGAGCGTTTGGTCGGCCAGGCCGCCAAGCGCCAGGCGGTGACCAACCCGACCAACACGCTCTATTCGATCAAGCGCCTGATCGGCCGGCGCTTCGAAGATCCGATGGTCTCCAAGGATATCGGCCTCGTCCCCTATAAGATCGTCAGGTCCGACAACGCCGACGCCTGGGTCGAAAGCCAGGGCAAGCGTTACAGCCCGAGCCAGATTTCCGCCTTCACCCTTCAGAAGATGAAGGAAACCGCCGAATCCTATCTTGGCGAGAAGGTGACGCAGGCGGTGATCACCGTGCCGGCCTATTTCAACGATTCGCAACGTCAAGCGACCAAAGACGCCGGCCGCATCGCCGGCCTTGAGGTCCTGCGTATCATCAACGAGCCGACGGCCGCGGCGCTCGCCTACGGGCTCGAGAAGAAGAAAACCGGCACCATCGCCGTTTACGACCTTGGCGGCGGCACGTTCGATATTTCGGTTCTCGAAATCGGCGACGGCGTGTTCGAGGTAAAGTCGACCAACGGCGACACCTTCCTTGGCGGCGAGGATTTCGACAAGGACATCATCGACTATCTCGCCAGCGAATTCAAAAAGGAGCAGGGCATCGACCTGCGCCAGGACCGGCTGGCGCTTCAGCGCCTCAAAGAAGGAGCCGAGAAAGCCAAGATCGAGCTGTCGTCCGCGACGCAGACCGAGGTCAACCTGCCCTTCATCACCGCCGACGCGAGCGGGCCGAAGCACCTCAACATCAAGCTCACCCGCGCCAAGCTTGAATCGCTGGTCGATCACCTGATCCAGAAGACCATCGAGCCGTGCAAGGCGGCGCTCAAGGACGCCGGGCTCAAGGCGTCGGAG
>JACQAF010000166.1 GCA_016195145.1 Rhodospirillales bacterium | reverse complement strand
GCTCTGCCGTGGGCGCGCACGTCCTCCGAATGGCCCATTTTCGCCCCGAGACGTCCCGTGGTGATATCGACCATGTTGGCCTGGTCGAATATCGCGAACACCGTTGCGTCATCGAGCTTCGTCGATTGCGCGACGGCGGGCGAACCGGCCACGATGCTCGCTACGGCGATGGCGACGCCGATCCGCTGCGCCGCAGAAAGCAGAATTTTCGCTGACTTCATGAACATGATTCCTCTGTGTTTTGCGACCGACCCGCGACGGGCCGATGGCTATTGTGGAATGAGAGGAATCTGGCGCGGAGACATTTAAATATGAATACGATATAATAAAATATATTCAATCCTTTTTCCTATTAATCTAATGAATCTGACCCAGCTCGCCTACGCCAAACTCGTCGCCACGTACGGCTCGTTCACGGCCGCCGCGCGCGCGGCCCGCGTTGCCCAGCCGACCGTCTCGAACGCCGTGTCCGACTTGGAGGCCGCGTTGGGCGGTAAGCTGTTCCGGCGGACAACGCGGCGCGTTGAGCTGACCTCGTTCGGCAAGTCGCTTTTGCGGCATGTCGAGGGCGTACTCAGCGCCGCTGACGATCTGCAGCGCGAAGCGCAAGCCCTTCTTCATCCGGAGCGCAAGCTTCTGCGCGTTGCTTTCTCGCAGATCATCGATAGCCGGCGGATCATGGCCCTGTTCGAACCGCTGCGCAGCGTCAATACCGGCATGGAAATCGTCTACAAGGAGTGTAGCGAAGGCGACATGGAAGCGCGCCTGGACGAAGAACAGGTCGATATCGTCTGCGGCATCCGCTTGCGCGCCGCCGCCGGCCGCGGTCGCAGCGTGCTGTATCGGGATCGCTTGCGTTTCCTGCCGCGCGGCGGCCCGGCGCATTACAAGGGGGTATCCCAGGTGTCGCTGCGCGACGTGGCGCGCGAAACCTTGATCTTGTCGATTGCCGCCTGCGGTCTGGCGCCGGCCACCCTGGAGTTGTTTCGGACCAGCCATCTTCCGGTGAAAACCTATCCGGGGCAGGCGATCAGCTACCGGGTGCTGGAGGAATGGTCAGAGCTTGGCATCGGCGCCGCGATTCTGCCGGAATCGCGAATATCGGGCGAAGCGGCCGCTTACCCCGTCGTGGTGTCGGGCAACAAGCCGGTGTCGCTTGTCTACGAGGCGGTGTGGAACAAAACCGCCTTAAGCTCACCGCATCTGCGCGAGGCGATTCGCTATCTGAAGCCCGCTGCGGCGGCGCTGGCGCGCGGCGGCGCATGGCACGCCGAGAATTCCGCGACGGCTATCCAGGCGTGACGGCGGCGGCCCCAGCCCATCCTCAGTCTGCAAAATCCTCGGCCAGCGCCGCACGCGTCGGCTCCGGCATTGCCGCCATGTGTCCATAGTTCGGGTGGTCGAAGCCGATCACCGCCTTCGCCCCGGTTGTGCGGAATTCGGCGATCTGCCGGGCGGTGAAGGGGAAGTGCATGAAATGCACCGACGACGTTTTGCCATCGGCCTTGGTGCGTTCGACGTCGCCTTCGGGGACACCGCGAATCGTCTCGCCGCCGACCGAAATGAGCATGTGCTGCTCGATATTGCCGAGCTGGCGCAGCACGGCGGCGCGGCGGACCGCATCTTCGATTTCGAGCATCACCGTGGCGACCAGCTCGCCGCCCTGCGGGATGAGCGGGTTATAGGCCGAAAGCTCGTCGGCGAGCTGCGCCGCGCCGCCCTTCTCGATGAACAGCATCTCGTGCACCTGGTGCCACATCGTCTCGTAATTCTCGAAATAGAACGTGGCGAAGGGGCCGACCTCGATCCGCCGACGTTGCTTCAGGGCGACGACGCCCTGCCGCAGGGTCTTGCGTTCCTTGGCGTAGGCCTCGATCGGCAGGATATCCGTCGGGGCGATCCGGCGCTTGGGTGCGGTCATGACGGTTTTCCGGTTGGCGTGGGTCTGCATTGGGTTCCTTTCCGGCCTCAGCTCAGGCGATAGGCCTTGGCGAACAGTTCGATCGGGTGCGTCGCCCGCTCCACCGCCGGCTTGTCGCCGTCGAGGCGCTCCAGGCCCTGGACGATATGGTCGCCGGCGAGCGGGAATTCCGAGGCGAGGCAGCGAAACTCCGCCGTCGAGCTTTTCGAGGCCGGGGGCCAGGCCCTCGCGCTTGGCGATATCGACCACGTATTCGCTGACGTCGAAGGTCGCCTCGGCCAGCTTCTTGACCAACGGATCGTCGGGAACGATCAGCGGCCATTCGAATTTCAGCATCAGGGCGCAGGACGGCACCAGCGCCACGACATCGTATCCTTCGTCGATCAGCGGCGCGAATTCGGCAGCAACGGCCCGCGCGTTGGCCGCAACCTTCTCGATCTCGCCATGTTCGAGCTGCGGCATGCCGCAGCAGCGCGGATAGACGACCCGTGTTTCGACCCCGTTCCTGGCCAGAATGGCGCGCGTCGCCATGCCGATATCGGGATTGTTGTAGTTGACGAAGCAGGTGGCGTAGAGCGCCGCCTTGCGCCCGAAAGCGGGGGCGGCGCGGTTGACCTCGACCGTTTCGCGCTTGGCGCGCAGCGCAAAGGTCTGGCCGTGGAATTTCGGCAGATGCGCCTCGCGGTCGACGCCGGCCGCCTTTTCGAGCACGGTGCGCGTCAGCCTGTTGCCGGTCGCCGTCGCCCAGTTGGCGAGCGGCGCCACCGCGCCGGCGAGCCGGCCGTTGCGGTCGGTCTTGGTCAGCTCGCGCTCGGGCAGCGAAACCCGGCCCGCGCGCGCGTCGATGGCGCGGGCGCGCAGCATCAGATGCGGAAAATCGAGATTGAATTCATGCGGCGGCACGTAAGGGCATTTAGTCATGAAGCACATGTCGCAGAGCGTGCAGGCGTCGACGACCGGCTTGAAATCCCTGCTCGCCACTTCCTCGATCGTGCCGTCGGCGGTCGCGTCGATCAGGTCGAATAGCCGCGGGAACGAATCGCACAGATTGAAGCAGCGCCGGCAGCCATGACAGATGTCGAAGACGCGCCGCAGCTCGGCATCGAGCTTCGCTTCATCCCAGAAATCGGGATTCTGCCAGTCGATCCTGTGCCGGGTCGGCGCTTCGAGGCTGCCTTCGCGCATCGGAAATAGAACTTTCGGTTCGGGGAGGATCCCCGACCGGCGGCGCGGGCGACATGTCGCCGACCGCCGATCGGGATCAGTGCAGGTTACAACGACGCTTTACTTGGGCATTTCGTTGAGGGTCTTCTGGAACTTGCCGGCATGCGATTTCTCGGCCTTGGCCAGCGTCTCGAACCAGTCGGCCACTTCCTCGAAGCCTTCCTGGCGGGCGGTGCGGGCCATCCCCGGATACATATCGGTGTATTCGTGGGTTTCGCCGGCGATTGCCGCCTTGAGGTTGAGCGCGGTCG
>JACQAF010000200.1 GCA_016195145.1 Rhodospirillales bacterium | reverse complement strand
CGCATCTATAACACTGCATCGGTGATCGATCCGCAGGGTGAGGTCATCGCCCGTTACCGGAAGATGTTTCCGTTCCGGCCCTACGAGGCCGAGGTCACCGCCGGCGCCGAGTTCTGCGTTTTCGATGTGCCGGATGTCGGGCGCTTTGGTCTTTCGATCTGCTACGATATCTGGTTCCCGGAGACGACCCGGACGCTGGTTGCGATGGGCGCGGAGGTGTTGCTGCATCCCGTCCTGACTGGAACCATCGACCGCGATGTCGAGATCGCCATCGCCCGCGCCACCGCCGCACAGTTTCAGTGCTATGTCTTCGACATCAATGGGCTTGGGCCCGGCGGGGTCGGGAGATCCTGCGTCGTCGGTCCCTCCGGCACGGTCTTGTATCAGTCGGCAGGTCAGGAAGAGGTCATCCCGATTGAGATCGACCTTCGGCGCGTCCGCCGCCAGCGCGAAACCGGCATCCACGGCCTCGGCCAGGTTCTGAAAAGTTTCCGGGACCGCCCGGTCGATTTCGCCGTCTATAACCGGCAATCGGGCGCCGATTCATATCTGCGGACGTTGGGGCCGCTCGCCATGCCGAAACGCGGCGACAGGGCCGGATTGCAGGCGCCAGCGCCGCATCCCGGAAAGGCGGCGCGCGATGCGTAGCCGGCGACATAATCCGGATGGCTCCGGGAATTCGATTCCTCATGCAAAATGGAGGTAGCGTTGACCGGCATAGCCAATAACAATGGCGGACGCTCGCTCAGCGATTATTACAGCGCCACCCAGCTGCGAAACGATCGGTGGACGTCGCTTAAATCGACCGCGGCGGCCCTGATCCGGGAGAAACAGGGCCGGGGACACGCGCAACTCGTTGAAAAGGTGGGCGCGCTTCTCGCCAATCTCGAACCAATCGAGACATACTGGGCGTTCCCCGGCCGGCGCGGCATCGAACATCTGCATCGGCTGTTTGTCGACGCAAGCTATGCGGAATTTTCGCGCGCGGTGTCGCGTACGGCGCGCGCGCTCCAGACCGGCGCCTATCGCCGCAAGATGGTCGCGATCGGAGCGGATTCCGAAGGCAACGGCGCCACGGACGAAGACGATACCGAAACCCAGGACGAACGGACGCATGCGCGCCCGTATTTCGAGGTTCTGATCGTCGACGATCTGCTGCCGATACAGGAAGAAGCGCAACGCCGCGCGCTGCGCGATATGCGGCGGGGCGACGATAAATTCATCTACGAAACGGTGGTGGTGCCCAGCCTTGAGGACGCCCTGATCGCCGTTCTGTTCAATCACAACATCCAGTCGGTCGTCGTGCGTTACGATTTCCGGCTCGAATCCGACAACAAGCTCAAAATCCTGCAACGCTATCTCAACCGGGTCGGCGATGCGGGCATTGCCGATCTCGACCCGGGCGAATACGGGCCGGAGCTGTGCCGCCTGCTCAAGCGGGTGCGGCCCGAGCTCGACGTTTTTCTGGTCACCGACCGCTCGGTCGAGGATATCGCCAGCGCCGACCTCGGCGCCTGCCAGCGGGTTTTCTACAATCAGGAAGATTACGTTGAGCTGCATCTCAACATCCTGCGCGGCGTCAACGCGCGCTATCAGACGCCGTTCTTCACGGCGCTCAAGGAATATTCGAAGCAGCCGACCGGCGTGTTTCACGCCATGCCGATCAGCCGCGGCAAGTCGATCACCCGCTCGCACTGGATTCGCGACATGGGCGAGTTCTACGGCATGAATATTTTTCTCGCCGAAACCTCGGCCACGTCGGGCGGTCTCGATTCGCTGCTGGAGCCGCATGGCCCGATCAAGCGCGCGCAGGAGCTGGCCGCGCGCGCCTTTGGGGCGAAGCAGACGTTTTTTTCGACCAACGGCACGTCGACCTGCAACAAGATCGTCGTCCAGGCGATCGTCCGCCCCGGCGACATCGTGCTTGTCGATCGCGACTGCCATAAATCGCACCATTACGGTCTGGTTCTCGCCGGCGCGTACGCCGTCTATCTCGATAGCTATCCGCTCAGCGACTATTCGATGTACGGCGCGGTGCCGCTCAGGGAAATCAAGCATCGCCTGCTCGAACTCCGCCGCGCCGGCAAGCTCGATCGGGTGCGGATGCTTCTGCTCACCAACTGCACGTTCGACGGCATCGTCTATAACGTCGAGCGGGTGATGGAGGAGTGTCTCGCGATCAAGCCCGACCTCGTGTTCCTATGGGACGAGGCATGGTTCGCTTTCGCGCGGTTCGGTCCAACCTACCGGCAACGCACGGCGATGCACGCGGCCCAGACATTGCGCGACCGTTATCGCAGCCCGGCGTTTCGCAAGGAATACGAAGCCTACGCGCAGAAGATGGCCGGCGCGGACGACGAAACGCTGCTCGCCACCCGCCTGATGCCCGATCCCGGCAAGGTGCGGATGCGCGTCTACACCACCCAGTCGACGCACAAGACGCTGACCGCGCTGCGTCAGGGTTCGATGATTCATGTCCATGACCAGGACTTCAAAGGCGAAGTCGAGCAGGCGTTTCACGAGGCCTATATGACCCACACCTCGACCTCGCCGAATTACCAGATCATCGCCTCGCTCGATGTCGGTCGCCGCCAGGTCGAGCTGGAAGGCTTTGAGCTGATCCAGAAACAGGTCGAGGCGGCGATGGCGATGCGCAAGGCGATCGATTCGAATCCCCTGCTCAGGAAATATTTCAAGGTGCTGACGGTCGGCGACATGATTCCGGCCAAGTATCGGGAATCCGGCATCACCTCGTACTGGGATCCCGAGCATGGCTGGAACGACATCTGGGATGCCTGGGCGCAGGACGAATTCACCCTCGATGCGACGCGCGTGACGTTGACGGTGGGTGGCGTCGGCGTCGACGGCGACACCTTCAAGAACGCCGTGCTGATGGACAAATACGGCATCCAGATCAACAAGACGTCGCGCAACACGGTCCTATTCATGACCAATATCGGGACGACGCGCTCGTCGGTCGCTTATCTGATCGAGGTGCTGGTCAAGATCGCCCAGGATCTCGACGCCGAGCTTGAGGATGCGAGCGCGATGGAGCGCAAGACATTCGCGCGCAAGGTCAAATCCCTGGTCGAGGACCTGCCGCCGCTGCCCGATTTCAGCCGTTTCCATGCGGCGTTCCGGCCGCGCGGGGGCGGCGACACGCCGGAAGGCGATCTGCGCGCCGCCTACTTCCTGGCTTACGACGAAGCGAAATGCGAGTACTTCCCGCTCGATAAGGGGCCGCTCGACGAGGCGATCGCCAAGGGGCGGGACGTCGTCTCGACCTCGTTCATCATTCCCTATCCGCCGGGCTTTCCCATTCTCGTGCCGGGGCAGGTGATCTCGAAGGAAATCATCGCCTTCATGCGCGCCCTCGACGTGAAGGAGATTCACGGCTACCGGGCGGATCTGGGGCTTCGCGTATTTACCGAGAAGGCGCTTGCCGAACTCTCCAAGGGCGTTCGCGCCGCGGCCGAGTAGGGACAACGGAAAATCATATCAAGGAGGAGCAGGGATGGCCGCCAAGAAAAAACTCAAGAACATTTCCGAGATTCGGCGGTTTTTTCACCGCAACGAAACGCCGATCTATTTCATCAGCGCGACCAATTTCAATCTTCTCGGCATGGACGAGTGGGTGAAGAACTTCAAGTTCATCAACTATCTCGACTGCTATGACGGTCGCCATCCGAACACCTTCATCCCCTCGCCGGGACCGCATCCGGAATTCCAGAGCATCGAGGACATCAACAATTATCTTCTCCAGCACAAGGAAGTGATCGACCATATCAAAAGCCGCGGCAAGCGGGCGAAGGCCGTATTCCTGATGTTCGACGAGACGACCGAGAAGCTCGCCCGCGAACTGGGGATGCAGATCTGGTTTCCGAAGGCGCGGTTGCGCAGCAAGCTCGATAACAAGATCGAGACGGTTCGCATCGGCAACAAGGCCGGCGTGCTCAGCGTGCCGAACGTTCTTGTCAAGTTGTCGAGTTACGACGATCTGCGCAAGAAATCGGGCAAGCTCGGCGAAGATCTGGTCATCCAGACCGCCTACGGGGATTCCGGCCATACGACGTTTTTCATTTCGAGCGAGCGCGACTGGAAACGCCATGCCGACGAGATCGTCAACGCCGGCGAGGTCAAGATTATGAAGCGGATCAACTGCCGGCAGGCGGCGATCGAGGCGTGCACGACGCGCGCTGGCACCATCGTTGGGCCGTTGATGACCGAAATCGTCGGCTTCGGCGAGCTGACGCCGTATCGGGGCGGCTGGGCAGGCAACGAAATTTTCGCCGGCGCATTCACCCCGAAGCTGCGCCGCAAGGCGCGCGACCTGACCTTCCGGTTCGGCGAGCAGTTGCGCAAAGAAGGCTATCGCGGCTATTTCGAGCTCGATTTCCTGATCGACCGGGACACGGAAGAAATGTGGCTCGGCGAGCTTAATCCGCGCGTGACCGGGGCCAGTTCGATGACCAATCACGCGGCTTTCGCCCATGCCGATGCGCCGCTGTTCCTGTTCCACCTGCTGGAGTTCAGCGGCGTCGATTTCGATTTCGACGTCAAGGGACTCAACGACCGCTGGGCCGACGCCGACAATATCGATAGCTGGAGCCAGATGGTGATCAAGCACACCGAGGATTCAATCGACATCGTGGCCCAGGCCCCGGAAAGCGGCATCTGGCGGCTGGCCGATGACGGATCGGTCGGCTATTCGCGGTTCGATTACCATCGCCGCGCGGTCGAGAGCGAGCGCGAGGCTTTTTTCTTGCGTATCAGCGGTCCGGGGGATTATCGCTATGAAGGCGCCGATCTCGGGATTCTGATCACCCGGGGCCGGCTGATGACCAAGAACTTCCAGCTCAACGATCGCGCCCGGAAGTGGATCGACGGGATTCGCGGCCGCTTCGTCGGCCGGCCGCTGGAAAACCGGGCGGCCATTCCCCAACCCGTTCTGCAGCCGGGCGCGTTCAAAATTTACTGATGGGTCCGCTTCGTGGAGCTTTTGTTTCGGGCGATCGCCGATGATCGCGAAGGCGTCAAGTGGCGCGCGCTGTTCGACGAGCACTGGCCTGCCTACCGGCACTGGTATCTCGGCGAGGGTATCGAGGCGCGCCCGACATATCGCGACTGTCGCGCCAATCTGCGGGCGGCGATGCCCGAGCTGCTGCCGACATATGAGCGCCTCTGCGATCTCGCCGGCGGCGGCGACATGGCGGCGCGCTTCCTCAGCCTTTATCGGCCGCCGGCTTATATAACGGGGTGCAGCCAGGCGATCTGGCCCGGCGACGAACCGATCCTGCTGCGCAACTACGATTACAGCCCGGCGCTGTGCGAAGGCGTGATCCTGCTTAGCCGCTGGCACGGCCGCGCCGTCCTTGCCATGGTCGATTGTTTGTGGGGCGCGCTCGACGGCGTCAACGAGGCGGGGCTTGCGGTCAGCCTCACTTTCGGCGGGCGGCGCGTGGTCGGCGACGGATTCGGCGTGCCGCTTATCCTCCGTTACATTCTCGAATTCTGCGACACCACGGCCGATGCCGTGGCGGTGCTGAAGCGGGTGCGCAGCCACATGGCTTATAACGTGACGGCGATCGACAAATCCGGCGCCTTCGCGACGGCGCTGATGGCGCCCGACGGCGAAACCCGGATCACGCAACTGCCGGT
>JACQAF010000199.1 GCA_016195145.1 Rhodospirillales bacterium | reverse complement strand
CTCGACCTCGCCGGCAAGACCTGGGCCCGACTGACCGATGGCACGCCCCTGGTCACCGCCGACAAGCGGGGCGATGGCTGGCTCGTCCTGATGCACACCACCGCGACGCCGGAATGGTCGAACCTGCCGCTGTCGGGATTGTTCGTCGAAATGCTTCAGCGTCTGGTCGCCTTGTCGCAAGGCGTGGCCGGCGACGCCGGCGACACCCCGCTGCCGCCGCTATCCTCGCTCGACGGCTTCGGCCGGCTGAGCGCGCCGCCGCCCGCTGCCCTCGCCATTCTCAGCCGCGCCTTCGCCACGACCAAGGCCGGGCCCAAATTCCCGCCCGGATTTTATGGCAGCGAGGTCGGACGGCGGGCGCTCAACCTGTCGCCCGGCCTGTCGCCGCTGAAAGCGATCGCCGCGTTGCCGACGGGCATCGGCCGCGGCGCATTCGGCGGCGGGCGCGAGGTCGATTTCAAGCCCTGGCTGCTCGCCACGGCGCTCGTTCTGGCGCTGGTCGATCTGGCGGCCAGCCTTGCGCTGCGCGGCTTGTGGCCGAAGCTCGCCCGGCCCGGCGCGGCTGCGATTCTTCTCGCCTTTCTCGCCGGCGGCGGGACGGCGTTTGCCCAGACGGCCCCCGGCCCCACGCGCCCGGCGAACGACGACAACGCCGCCGTCCTGAGCACGCTCGCAACCCATCTCGGCTATGTGCGGACCGGCAATCCCGATATCGACCAAGTATCGCGCGCCGGCCTTTCCGGCCTCGGCGCCGTTCTGTCGCGCCGCACGGCGGTCGATCCGGCCCCGCCGATCGAGATCGACATCGAGCGCGACGAACTCGCCTTCTATCCGCTGCTCTACTGGCCGGTGGTCGCCGAAAGCCCGCGCCCCTCGCCCGTGGCGATGGCGCGGATCAATGCTTTCCTGCGCCGCGGCGGCATGATCCTGTTCGATACGCGCGACGCCGAGGCGATCGCCCTCGGCGGCGTCGGTCCCGCCGGCCAGCGGCTGCGCGACATCCTGCGTCAGCTCGACCTGCCAGCGCTGCGCCCGATCCCCGACGGCCACGTGCTGACCAAATCGTTCTATCTGATCGACGAGTTTCCCGGCCGCTGGACCGGCCGGCCGCTTTGGGTCGAGGACAGCAACGACCGGGTAAATGACGGCGTGTCGTCGGTCATCGTCGGCGCGCATGACTGGGCCGCCGCCTGGGCGACCGACGCGCGCGGCCAGCCGATGTTCGCCACCGTGCCGGGCGGCGAAGGACAGCGCGAAACCGCGCTGCGCTTCGGCGTCAACCTGGTGATGTACGCCCTGACCGGCAATTACAAGACCGACCAGGTGCACGTCGAAACCATTCTCGAACGGTTGCGGCGATGAGCGGCGAACTTACCTTCGTCACCGCGCCGCTATTGCCGTGGCCGCTGATCGCGGCGCTAGCGGCGGCGGCGGCGATCGGCGTGGGCGTCGGCTGGTGGGCGCGGGCGCGCGGCGCGCTCTGGCGCACGCTCGCTGCCGTCGGGCTGGTTTTCGCCCTCGTCAATCCGGTCACCGTGATCGAGGAGCGCCGGCCGCTGACCGACGTGGCGCTGGTCGTCGTCGACGAATCGCCGAGCCAGGGGCTCGGCGAGCGCCGCCGGCGGACCGAAGCGGGATTGCAGGCGGTTGAAACCCGCCTCGCCCAGTACAAGGATCTTGAGGTGCGGACGATCCGCGCCGGCGCACCGCGCGCTGGCGGCGGGGGCGGCGAGGGAACGCGCCTGTTCGAAGCGGTGGAGCGGGCGCTCGCCGACGTGCCCAAAAGCCGTGTCGCCGGCGTCATCCTGCTCACCGACGGCCAGGTCCACGACGCGCCGCAGCCGGGGCCCGACGGCGCCCTGGGCGAGGCCGAGCGCGAGCGGCTGCCGGGGCCGGTCCACGCCCTGCTGACCGGCGAGCGTAGCGAGGGCGATCGCCGCCTGATCGTCGAGCGCAGCCCAACCTATGGCATCGTCGGCAAGCCGTTCGCGGTGACGTTGCGCATCGACGACGGGCCGCCGCCCGGCGGCCGCGACCCGGCGCGCCAGCTCGCCCGCGTCGACGTGCGTCGCGACGGCGGCGAGCCGCAGAGCTTCCGCATTCCGGTCGGCGAATCGCACAATATCGAATTCACCCTCGAACATGGCGGCACGACGATTTTCGAGATCGCGGTCGAGGCCGGCCCGCGCGAGCTGACGCTCGACAACAACCGCGCCGTGGTCGCGGTCAACGGCGTGCGCGACCGGCTGCGCGTTCTGCTGGTCACCGGCGAGCCGCATCCCGGCGAGCGGACATGGCGCAACCTGCTCAAATCCGATCCGTCGGTCGATCTCGTCCACTTCACCATTCTGCGGCCGCCCGAGGCGCAGGATTTCACCCCGGTCAACGAGCTATCGCTGATCGCCTTCCCGGTGCGCGAGCTATTCGAGATCAAGCTCGCCGAGTTCGATCTGGTGATCTTCGACCGCTACCGGCGGCGCGACGTGCTGGCCCAGACCTATCTCGACAACATCGTGCGCTACGTGCGCGGCGGCGGCGCGCTGCTCGTCTCGGTCGGGCCGAATTTCGGTTCGTCGGGCAATCTGTTCGGCTCGCCGATCGGCCAGATCATGCCCGGCGTGCCGACCGGCACCAGCTTCGAGCAGGGCTTCAAGCCGAAGCCCACCGATCTCGGCCGCCGCCATCCGGTGACCGCCGACCTGCCGGGGGCCGATGCCGCCGATCCGCCATGGGGCCGCTGGTTCCGGCATATCGACACCGAACCGCGACGCGGACAGGTGCTGATGAGCGGGGCCAATGACCGGCCGCTGCTGCTGCTCGACCGCGTCGGCGACGGCCGGGTGGCGCAGATCATGTCGGACCAGATCTGGCTGTGGGCGCGCGGCTACGAGGGCGGCGGGCCGCAGGCCGAGCTGCTACGCCGCATCGCGCACTGGCTGATGAAGGAGCCGGAGCTGGAGGAGAACGATCTGCGCGCCACCGTGCGCGGCAACCGCATCGAGATCGAACGCCGCTCGCTGGTCGCCGATGGCAAGAGCATCGAGGTGACGGCGCCGTCGGGCGCCAAGCGGACGGTCGCGCTGGCCGAAGGGCGCGGCGGCCGGTCGGGTGCGACGATCGAGGCCGAGGAAACCGGTCTTTATCACCTGACCGACGGTACGCGCATCGCCATCGCCGCGGTCGGCGCGCTCAACCCGGTCGAATTCGCCAATGTGCGCGCGACCGAAACCCTGCTCGCCCCGGCGGCCAGGGCGACCGGCGGCCAGGTCCTGTGGCTCGCCGATGGCCTGCCCGATATCCGCCGCGTTCGCCCAGGGCGCGAGGCCGGCGGCAGGGAGCCGGGCGGCCGCGGCTGGATCGGCCTGCGCGCCAACGGCGACTACGTCGTCACCGGCCTGATGCAATTGCCGCTGATGCCGGGGGCGGCGCTATTCCTGCTGACGCTTGGCGCGCTCATCCTCGCCTGGCGGCGCGAAGGGCGTTAAGGGACCGGACAGATGCAGAATCTTCCGCGATCAACAGCGTTGCTGATCATCGACGTTCAAAGGGCGATCGACGAGCCCTCTTGGGGCGTGCGCAACAACCCCAACGCCGAGGCGAATATGGCGGCTCTTCTCGCCCGCTGGCGGCGCGACCGCCTGCCTCTTTATCATATCCGCCACGACAGTACGTCGCCGTCATCTGCATACCGGCCGGGGCAGCCCGGCAACGAATTCAAAGACGAAGTTCGCCCGCTTCCCGGCGAGCCCATCGTCGCCAAACGAACCAATAGCGCATTCATCGGCACCGACCTCGATGCGATGCTGCGGGCGCGCGGGCAGACGACCCTGATTATTGCCGGCGTTATCACGAATAACTCGGTTGAAGCGACCGTTAGAATGGCCGGAAATCTCGGTTACGCGGTCTTTCTGGCGCACGACGCCACATTCACGTTTGGCCGGCGCGACCTCAACGGACGAAACTGGCAGGCGGACGAAATCCACGCCCTGTCCCTTGCCAACCTGCACGGCGAATACTGCACCGTCGTCGACACGCGGCAAATGCTTGATGCGCGGCTATACGACGACGCGCCGCCTTACGGCAGGTCGAATTCCGCCACCACCGGCGCGTGAAACGATTCGGCGTGGCCCGGCCGGTTGCCAAGATTTTCGAGGTTGAAGGTAGCGATCCGCAGGCAGGCCCTCCCTGCCCGATAGACGCTGGCGGGCCGCCGGTCAATATCGCCGGGCAGCGGAAGGGGGCGTGGCTGGGGCGGGAGGATTCGAACCTCCGGATGGCGGAATCAAAATCCGCTGCCTTACCGCTTGGCGACGCCCCAATCGCACTGCCGCCGGCTCGTCACTCGCCCGGCGATGGCGAGCCGGAAAATACACGGACCGGCGCCCGCCCTGCAACATCGCATCCTTGCCGCCCGATACGCCTTGCTGCGCACGAGACCGCGCCCGAGGAACAGTTTAGCCGCTAGCCTGTTGGCGCGGCGGCGTCTGGCCGGCTGCGGCCCCCTGGTCGAGGAACCACGCATAGGCCCGCGCCAGCCCGTCGCGCAGCGGCGTCTTCGCCGTCCAGCCGAGGCGCGCGAGCCGGGTCACATCGAGCAGTTTTTGCGGCACGCCGTCGGGGCGGCTGGTGTTGAAGGCGAAGCTGCCGCGGAACCCGACGACGCCGGCCACCGTCTCGGCCAGCTCGCGGATCGTCACGTCGCGCCCGACGCCGATATTGATCGTCTGCTCCTCGGCGTAATTCTCGATCACGAAGACGACGGCGTCGGCGAGATCGTCGACATAGAGGAATTCGCGGCGCGGCGTGCCGGTGCCCCAGATCTCGACGTTCGCCGCACCTTCGACCTTGGCGCGGTGCGTCTTGACCATCAGCGCGCCGATGACATGGCTCTGTTCGAGATCGTAATTGTCGCCGGGGCCGTAGATGTTGGTCGGCATGACCGAGATGAAGTTGCAGCCATATTGCCGGCGATAGGCCTGGCACATCTTGAGGCCGGCGATCTTGGCCACTGCGTACCACTGGTTGGTCGGCTCGAGCGGGCCGGTCAGCAGCGCGTCCTCGTGCATCGGCTGCGCCGCGAGGCGCGGATAGACGCAGGACGAGCCGAGGAACAGCAGCTTCTTCACCCCCGTCCGCCACGCGGCATGGATGACGTTGGTCTCGATCGCCAGATTCTCGTAGATGAATTCGGCTGGGCGCGAATTGTTGGCGTGAATGCCGCCGACCCGGGCGGCAGCAAGGATCACCGCATCGGGGCGCTGCGCGGCGAGCCAGTCTTCGGTCTCGCGCTGGCGGGTAAGATCAACCGTCTCGCGCCCGGCGGTCAGCACCTCGCAATCGACTGCGGCCAGCCGACGGGCGATCGCCGCCCCGACCATGCCGCGATGCCCGGCGACGAAAACGCGCCGGCCGGCGAGCGGGAAATCAGGCGTCTGTATTGCTCCGGCCATGCAATTCATGCTCCAGCTTCACCTGCTTGCGATCCGCCGCGACCATTTCGGCGACCAGTTCGGCGAAGCTCGTCTTATGCCGCCAACCGAGTTTAGCACGGGCCTTGCTCGGGTCGCCCAGCAGGATATCGACCTCGGTCGGACGGAAGTACCGCGAATCGACCTCGACCAGCACCTCGCCGGTCTTGGCGTCGACGCCTTTTTCCGTTGCCCCGGCGCCACGCCAGGCGATCCGGCGGCCGAGATGCGAAAACGCAATCTCGGTGAATTCGCGCACGCTATGCGTCTCGCCGGTCGCCAGAACGTAATCGTCGGGCGCGTCCTGCTGCAGGATCATCCACATGCCCTCGACATAGTCGCGGGCATGGCCCCAGTCGCGCTTGGCGTCGAGATTGCCGAGGTAGAAGCGCTTCTGCAGGCCAAGCTCGATCGCCGCCACTGCCCGGGTGATCTTGCGGGTGACGAAGGTTTCACCGCGCGTCGGCCCTTCGTGATTGAACAGGATGCCGTTCGAGGCGTGCATGCCATAGGCCTCGCGGTAATTGACCGTGATCCAGTAGCCGTAAAGCTTGGCCGCCGCATAGGGGCTGCGCGGCCGGAAGGGCGTCGTCTCGCGCTGCGGCGTTTCGTGGACCAGGCCGTAAAGCTCGGACGTCGAGGCCTGGTAGAAACGCGCGGTTTTCTCGATGCCCAGAATGCGCATCGCTTCGAGAAGCCGCAGCGTGCCGAGGGCGTCGGCATTGGCCGTGTATTCCGGGGTTTCGAAGCTGACCTGGACGTGGCTTTGGGCGGCGAGGTTATAGATTTCGGTCGGCCGGGTTTCCTGAACCAGCCGGATCAGGTTGGTTGCGTCGCTCATGTCGCCGTAATGCATGAAGAAGCGCACGCCCTTCTCGTGCGGATCGGCATAGAGATGGTCGACGCGGCCGGTATTGAACGACGACGAGCGGCGCTTGACGCCGTGAACGGCATACCCCTTGGCCAGCAGAAACTCGGCGAGATAGGCGCCGTCCTGGCCGGTGATACCGGTGATAAGGGCTACGGGTTGCGACATCGCGGGATCGAAAGGTCCGGTGTTTCGTGCAGAATCGCTTGCGGGCTATCGACTTAGCATTGCCGTCGTTCTCGCACAACCGGCCCGGCGACTTAATCTCGTCCGCTGTATGGGCTATAAAACCACAAATCGACTATTCCGGCTGTCACCTTGGCCGGGACCCGGAGCGGGAAATGGGCGATCCTTTGACAGCATGGCAGGTATCCGGCGTTTCGCCGGCGGTGCGGGAAGCCGCCGAAGCCGCCGCCCGCAAGGCAGGCGTGCCGGTTCAGGCGTGGCTCGCCGATCTGATCCGCATGGCGAGCGGTATCGAGGACGCAGCCATCGCCGCCGCCGCAGCGGGCGACGCTGCAGGCAACGGCCAGGACCCGGCCGTCGAATTTATGCCCGTCGCCCCGGCCCCACCGTCTGGCAAGCCCGAGCATTCGCCGGCGGGACGCAGCGGGCCGCCGGCAGTCCGCATTCTTGAGCGGCGCCTGTCGTCCCTGCTTGGTGTCCGCGTTACCGCGATCATTGACGGCGATCTTGTCGAACTTCGTTTGGCGCTCGACGATGCCGGCCGGGCGGCCGCGAGCGCCGCCCAGTTACCGATGCTGGACGAACAGCCCCCACCCGACGACAGGCAACAATAGAAATCGAAAACATCGGCAAATCGTGAACTTGGAAATAATATTCCAATCGGTCGGATTATTAACTAAGTAGGTACCCTGTATGGCAGAATTTAGCGTTAAATGACTGGCCTTTAGCTGAACGACAGAATAAATACATACCATACGTCTGCGACCGATGCCGATTCGCGTTAACTATTCTAAAGGTTTTTATTTCGCGCTGTGGCTCGATGGATTATCCCCGATGTCGAACCGGAAGCCCGCGAGGCCGCGAAGCTGGCCGCGCGAAAGGCCGGGTTGTCAGTCGGCGACTGGCTGACTCAGACCATTCTTAGCGCCGCTGCAAACGAGCTCAAAAGTTCGGCGCGCGGAATGGGCGGCTCGCGCAATCCCTATTACTCGCCGCCGCCAGCGCTCACCCATGGCCGCGAGCGCGGTCGCAAGCGCGGGTTCTTCTCGCGCATCTTCTCCGACTAACCGGCTGCCGCCGCATGACGGCATGGCCATCGCCGTCGCTCAACCGCGCCAACGCCGATCTCGCGCGCCGAGCCGGAACATGATGGAATAGCCGACATGGCCCGAAAAGACGACACCAACAACCGCGATCCACTGCGCTGGACAATCGAGGGCATCGACGCCGAGAGCCGTGCGATTGCCGAGCGCGCCGCAGCGGCGGCGGGAGTCAGCGTGGGCGAATGGCTGGCCGCGATTATTCTGACCGAAACGCGCCAGACCGAGACCGCCGCCAACCCCTACGTTCCACCGGACGAGAGCGATCCGAGCGAAGCGCCGCCGATAGCGCGACGACGCAAGGAACTGCCCGAACGCGATCTGGATTACACCCCCCCGCCCCCTGCCGAGGACGATGCGGCAGAGGATCGCGACGATGATCTCCCCCGTTCGGCATTCGCCGGGGAGGCGCGGGATTTTCGCCAACCCACGCGTCTGCGTTGGCCGCTCATCGCCGCGACGGCGATGCTGTTGGTCGCTTTGATCGGCGGCGGATGGTTGGTCGTTTGGCTCTTGGAAGAACCCCACCCGCCCGACGACGACATCGTTACGCCAACAGCAGTGCATGAACCTGCCGAATCTCCGCCGCCTGCGACCGCACCCGCAGCTGCCCCAGCGTCGACCGCGCCGGCCGCACCACGATCAACCGATATATTGGCGGACGCAATGCCGGGCCTTACGCCCGATCAACTCCGCACGCTGGCTTCCCTGCAGCAATCCGCCGAAGCGGGGGCTGCGGCGGAGCAACTCGATCTTGGCAATCTCTACGCCGAGGGACGCCTCGTCCGGCAAAATTACGAGCGCGCCGCCCACTGGTATCGTGAAGCGGCGACGCAAGGTCTCGACCGGGCGCAATTCAATCTCGGCGTGCTGTACGAACGCGGCCTTGGCGTCGGGAAAGACGCCGTGCAGGCGCTATTCTGGTATCTGACGGCGGCGGAGCGCGACAATCCGCAAGCCCAATACAATCTTGGCGTCGCTTATGCCGAGGGGCGCGGCATCCCGCAGGATTTCACGCAAGCGATACGCTGGTTCGGGCGCGCCGCCGAACAGAACATCCCGCAGGCGCATTACAATCTCGGCGTTATTTATGAAACCGGCCTCGGCGTCCCCCGCAATGCGCGTCAGGCCCTGCATCATTACGAACTCGCGGCCAAGGCCGGCGATAACGGCGCGGTGGCAAAGGTGCGCGAGATGACTGCCGCTCTTACCGCCGTCCCTGGCGGCGGTGCTGCGCGCGAAGCGGCGCACGCACAAAAATCAGCCGCGCAACGCGATACCCCGGCCCCGTCGCCCGCCGCACCAGCCCCGCTAACCGCGCCGTCGCGCAGCATGATCGCCGCGATCCAGCGGCTTCTCGCCGAGCTCGCCTACGACCCGGGGCCAGCCGATGGCGTTGTTGGCAGGCGGACCAGCGCCGCGATCCGCCAGTTCCAGGAACATGCGGGCTTGTCCGTCGATGGCCGGCCGAGCGACGCCGTGCTCGAAGCGCTAGTTCAGGTCGCCAAGCCGGTCAAATCGACGACGAGAAAGCCGGCCGTCAATTAGCCCGCGCCACGCGCCGTTCCAAACCGGCCCATTCAGCCGCGAAGCCGGGTCGGCATAATCCACCAGCCGGATGCCGATGCGGTAATCGCTTCGGCGGCGCGTGCGGCGGCCGGCGCATCGTCATAAAGCCCGAAGCACGTCGCCCCGCTGCCCGACATCCGGGCGAGCCGGCATCCGGGGCTGGCGGTCAGGGCGGCGAGCACGTCGTCGATCGCCGGCACGAGTCGCCGCGCCGCGTCGGTAAGGTCATTGCCGCGCGCGGCGAGCAGCCCGGCCAGCGCGCGCGCATCGCGCGGTGCGGCGGCAAATCGCGCCGGTTGCGAGAACCCGCCCTGCCTTTCGGCGAAGACGCGCGCCGTCGGCAGCGCCACGCGCGGATTGACCAGCACCAGCCCCGCCGGCGGCAAACTAGGGGCGGGCGCAATATCCTCGCCCACCCCGCCGATAAACGCCGTCCGGCCGCCAAGGCATGCCGGCACGTCGGCGCCGAGCTGCCCGGCGAGCCGCATCAGGTCGACCCGGCCGGCCGGAATATTCCACAGCTGCGTCAGCGCCCACAGCGCGGCGGCAGCATCGGCCGACCCGCCCCCCAGCCCCGCCGCGACCGGCAAGCGTTTGACCAGCGTAATCGCCGCGCCCGGGCCGATCCCCGCCTCGACGGCAAGCGCGCGGGCGGCGCGCAGCACGAGATTATCGCC
>JACQAF010000198.1 GCA_016195145.1 Rhodospirillales bacterium | reverse complement strand
TCGATCAGCTCGGCGCCGGCGCCGAGCCGGCAGGCGACGACCGGCGTGCCGCGGGCGTAGGATTCGACCACGACGCGCCCGAAAGTCTCGTACCAGGCCGATGGCATCAGGATCAGCGCCGCCTCGCCCATCAGCCGGTACACCGCATCGAGGGGTTGCCGGCCGAGATAGTCGATACTGCCCGGGCGTTCGGCGGCGGCGGCGCGTACCCGGTCGGTCAACGGGCCGTCGCCGATGATCTTCAGTGGCAAGCCGGGATTTCCGTCGGTCCAGGCGCGCAGCATCGCTTCAATACCTTTCTCGGCTGAAAGACGCCCCGCATAGAGCGCGAATCCGCCATGGCCGTCGCCGGGGCCGAGATCGATGGCGACGAAGTTCGGCTTGACGGCGATGCGGGCGCGAGGAATTCCGCCCTCGGCCAGCTTGTCGCGGGTGAAGGCGGACGGCGCGATAAAGGCATCGACCTTGCGCGTCCAGGTGCCAAGCGCGCGATGCGCGACGACCATGGCGGCGACGGCCGCGCTCGCCGCCCGGTCGCCGCGATAGCAGGCATGGCGGACCCCATGCCACGGGCCGGCGACAGTAGGGGAAAGAAATTCTGGATATGGACAATATCGTAACGCCGGGCGGCGAGCCGGCCGCGGAGAGTCCGCGCCGCCGATGGCGACCAGATCGTGTCGCGGGCGAGCGCGATTCGCGCCAGATCGGGAACCCGCCGGTTATCGTCCTCGAAGAAATCGACATGGTGCCCGGCCGCCCGGAGCATGGCGATTTCGGCGTCGGTCGATTCGTCTTCGCCGCCCCGGATCTGATAGCGGCAATGGCACATTAGGATTTTTATCATATTAATCTTGAGATTTGACCGAATTTCTTAGCGTATAGCGATCAGGAGCCGATCAAAACATGGTTAGTATGGTAAATGGGCCGCAGTGCCTAGCCTTTTAATATAATTGGTGAAAATAGATTGGACCGGCCTAAATTTCATGATATCAGGATGGACAGTTATGCAGAAAGACAGGGGTTCATCGCGCTTGCGTCAACAACCGGGCGAGATGGATGGTTCTGCTGCTGCGGCAGCGAAGGAGGATATATGTTTAGAAAAATATACGGAATCATCGGTGCGCTAGTCGTGGTTGCGGCGCTCGGGCAGGCCGTCCCGGTCCGCGCCCAGGATAACACGCCGGCCTTGCCGGCCGGCATCGCGGCCGCGCTGCAAGTGGCGATCAATGCGGGCAACGAGGCCGCGATCAACGCCCTGGTCGCCGCGAATCCGACGCTGAACGCATCGATTGCGGTCGCGCTGGTTCAGGCGGCGAATACGCTTATTGCGACCAATCCGGCGGCGGCGGCTGTCGCGGCGCAGGCTGGGGCGCAAGCCGCCAATGCGTTCGCGGCGACCAACCCGGCGGTGGCGGCGCAAGTCGCTCAGCAAGCCGGTGCGGTAGCCTCGAATCCGGCGGTCATCGCCGCCTCGCCGTTGATCGCGGCGCAAACCGCCCAGTCCGTGGTGCAGGTAGCCTCGAATCCGGCGGTCATCGCCGCCAATCCGGCGGCCGCTTCGGCTGCGGCCCAGTCGGCGCTGGTCATCGCCTCGAATCCGGCCGTGGTGGCGGCAGCGCCGGATTTGGCGCAGCAGGTTACCATTCAGGTTGCTGTTATTGCGGCAGGGATCGGTCCGGCAGGTGGTGGCCCGCCCGGCGGCGGGGGGCCACCCGGCGGGGGGTTGTTTACTCCTCCTGATAACGGCGGTCTCCCGAACGAAAACCTAAACCGCCCCAGCGCAACTTAATTCATCGGGCCGTTTTCCACCGCACGCAGGAAAGGGTTGAATTTATCATCGCCCCAAGGCATTAACCATATGCCGAGCAGACTTGGTTCCGTGTCTAGGGGGGGGTGGCAATACCGGTTCACATGATCAAAATCAAAACCATCTTTCCTGTTACGCTCATAATTGCCGCCGGAGTTACGCTTGCGGCCGCTGAGAGCTGGTCGCAGGTGCAGGCGCCGTTGCCGCGGCCGGAAACCCCGCAGCCGGGTCGGGCGCCGGTTGCGCCGGGACCCGAAAATCTCGATCCGCTTGGCGTTCGCGCCGGGTCGTTCCTGATTTTTCCGCAATTCGAAGCAGCGGAAAAATACAACGACAACATCTTCGCCCGGCAGAATAACAAAACCGGCGATTCGATTGCCGTGCTGTCGCCGTCGCTGGGCATCAAGTCCGACTGGAACAATCACGCTCTCAACTTCAAGGCCGGGGGCGATTTCAATCGCTACGGCAACAAGACGGCCGAGAATTTCGACAATTACAACGTCGGCGTCGACGGGCGCGTCGATATTCTGCGCGACACCAACCTGTCGGGCGGTTTGGCGCGCAGCCGGTTGCATGAAGAACGCGGTTCGCCCGACGACGCCAATGGCAGGGAACCGACGGCGTACGATCTGACCAGCGGCAACGCCTCGTTGTTCCAGCGCTTCAACCGGGTCGCCACGCGCGTCACCGGTACGTGGACGCAATTTGATTATCGCAGCGTTCCATCCTCGACCGGGCTGATCAATAACGACGACCGCGACCGCAACGAATACGCGCTGACCGGGCGCGCCGGGTACGAGTTCATCCCCGGTTACGAGGCGTTCGTTCGCGCGACCCATAACCAGCGGGAATACGACCGCGTCCGCGATCGCAACGGCCTCGCCCGCGATTCGAAAGGTTATGAGGCGGTCGGCGGCGCCACCATCGATCTCGGCGGGATCACCCAGTTCGAGGTCTTCGCCGGTTACCTGACCCAGGACTACGAGGATGCCCGCCTCAAGACGGTGAGCGGCCCGGCCCTCGGCGGCGCGATCAACTGGAATCCGGTCCGGCCGCTGCAGGTGCGCGGCTATGTGCAGCGGACGATCGGCGAAACGACGCAGGTCGATTACAGCGCCTCGCTCAACACGCAGGTTGGCGTCGATGCTACCTACTCCATGCGCCCCGATCTCCGGCTCAAGGCCTCGGTCAGCTACCTGATGAGCGATTACGAGCGGAACACCAACTCGACCGCCGTCGAACGCAGCGACAAGATTCTGATCGGTGAACTCGGCGCGCAGTATTTTTTCAACCGCATGCTTTATGCCGGGCCGAATATTACGTATAAGAATCGCGACTCCAATATTACCGGTCAGGACTATACGCAGAACGTTTACATGCTCCGCGTCGGAGTGCGGTACTGAGTTCTGCGGCATAGTTCCGAAGGATAAAGCGATGCGTGACGGGAAATTCCCGGCCTATTCTCGTCGCCGACTGGTTTTGCAGTTTATCGCGGCGATTTCGATTCTCGGCGGTGCGGCCGCCGCCCTGGCGCAGTCGCCCGCCGCCAATATCAATCAACGCCCGGAAGAAACCGAACCAGTGGCCTACACGGTCGGTTCCGGCGACCGGCTGCGGGTTATCGTGTTCAGCGAGGACGATATCTCCGGCGAATTCGAGGTCGATGGGTCCGGCACCCTGGCGATGAAACTGGTCGGCCGGATCAATATAAAAGGCTTCACGCTGAAGCAGGTCGAGGAGGAGATCGCGGGTAAGCTGCGCGAAGGATATTTGCGTAACCCGCGGGTCAGCGTCGAGGTTCTCAATTACCGGCCGTTTTTCATTCTGGGCGAGGTTGAGAAGCGCGGCAGCTATCCTTATGTCAACGGCATGACGATCGCCAATGCGGTGGCGATCGCCGGCGGCTATACCTATCGCGCCGCGAAGAGCCGCATCACCATCCAGCGCTATAACGACCCGTCGAAAAAAGAGCACCCGGTGAACGAGGATGCGCCCGTCCTGCCCGGCGACATTATCCGGATCCCGGAACGCTTCTTCTGAGGCCGGATAAGGCGCGCCCCGGTAGCGGAGACACCTTGCCGAGTTACGCCAGCCACGCCGTCGGGCCCTTGCGGGAAAATATCCTCGGCGTTCGGGTCAGCGTCGTCACTATCCCCCATGCGGTCGCCGTGATCGATGGCTGGATCGATACCCACGCCGCCAGTTACGTGTGCATTACCGGCGCGCACGGCGTCGTCTCGTCGCTCGAAGACCGGGAGTTGCGCGCGATCCATAATCGCGCCGGCATGGTGACGCCGGATGGCATGCCGCTGGTCTGGTTCTGCCGCTGGCGCGGCCATGGCGAGCGGGTCGGCCGCGTCTATGGGCCGGATCTGATGGAAGCCGTGTGCGGCCACGGTCTGGGCAGGGGCTATCGGCATTTCTTTTATGGCGGCGGGCCGGGCGTGCCGGAAAAACTCGCCGCGGCGCTCGGGGCGCGGTTCCCGGGGCTCGCCGTCGCCGGTTGTCTTTCGCCGCCATTCGGCGAACTATCCCCGAGCGAAGATGCCGAAATCGTGCAGCAGATCAAAGCCGCGCGGCCCGATATCGTGTGGGTTGGGCTAAGCACGCCCAAACAGGAGCGATGGATGGCGGCGCATTTGGGCCGTATCGCGGCGCCGGCGATGATCGGCGTCGGCGCTGCGTTCGATTTCCATTCCGGCCTTAAGGTCCAGGCTCCGCGCTGGATGCAACGCAACGGCCTCGAATGGCTGTTCCGCCTTGTGACCGAACCGCGGCGGCTGTGGAAACGCTATTTGAAGGTCGTCCCGGTGTTTCTTGTGCTTGGCGTCCTTCAGGCCGCCGGCATCCTCAAGTTCCGGGATTGACCCGGTTCTGGCGGGCGGCTTGCGCGGCGGCGAGGCCGAGAAGAAACGCGAAAGAAACCGCGACCGCCGGAATCTCAAGGCTGAAATCGGCCAGGCTATGCACTGCCGCCTGGACCGCGACGGCGGCCCCGACAGCCGGCAAAAGATAGCTGCGCTGCCGCCGGACCGCGCCGTTGAGGCAGAGCCAGGCGACCCACGCGATGGCGGCGACGAGCAGAGCGGTTCCCGGTAAGCCGATGCCGACGGCGGTTTCGAGATAGGTGTTATGGGCGCGGTCGACGTAGTCCCATTTGACGCTCTCGCCGCGATACATGCGGAACACCGGTTCGAAGGCGCCGAACCCGTAGCCGAGATAGGGGGAATCGAGAACCGCCCGCCAGGCGACGTCGTAAACCTGCTGGCGTTCGTCGAACTGGCCGCCGGCCTGGCCGATAAGCTTGGCGAAAAAGAAACCGCCGCTCATCTGCGCGACAAGGAACAGGAAAGCGGCGCTGCCGGCAACCAGCAGAATCCGGGCGACAATGCCGAAGGTTTGCCGGACGACGAACAGCCCGAGCAAGACGCAAAAACCGAGAATGGCGCTGGTAATCCCCGCGCGGGAAGCGGAAAGGAAAAGGGCGCTGCAGACAATGAGGAAGGCGCCGGCAAGCCGCCAGTGCCGGCCGAATGTCCGGCCGGCGGTGTACAGGCGGCCCGCCATGCCTGGAAATTCAGGCGTTTGGCGCCCGAGTTCGCGCAGCAAAAGCGCCGCGAGACAGATGACCGAGAATCCGGCATAGGTCGCATAGCTGTTCGGATTGACGAAGGTCGAGGTGACGAAGTCGGCGTAGGCCCATTTTTTGAACCACAGGATGGTTTTGGTGCCGCTGACGAGAACGCCAAGGCCGTAAACGGCGTAGACCGCGCCTGTCCAGGCGAAGAAACGAAGCATGCGCCACGCCACGCGCCGGTCTAGGGCAGCGGCGAAAGACAGCCAGAACACCCCACCATAGGCGGCGAGGCGCATGAGGTGATAGCCGGTCGCCGAAATATCGAGCGTGCCATAACCGGCCGTCTTGGCGCCAAGGACATCTTCGGCGAGGGCCCATAACGGATGCCGCCATTCGACCGGCAGCCAGGTCGTCATCTGCACGGCGACGATGACGATGACGGCGCCGAATGAAATCGCCGCCGGCCAAAGCCGGCGCGGCAGGGATATATATTCGGCCCGTTTCAGAATCTGCTGCGCCGCGGAGATCACGAGCAGCAACCCGATCGCCGCAGACAAGATGGCCGCCGGCAAAGGCCGCTCGCCGCCGAAAGGGATGGGTGTCAGGGCGATGACGCCCAGGAACGGATAGAGCCACAAATGCGCGGCCGGCCGGGCGGCGCCTTTTACGGTCGCTTCCAGCGGGCGCGGTAGATCGGCGAGCGGCTCAGCGTGCGCCACGGGCGAGCAGGACGGCGTCGAATGTCTTCAGGATGATGAACAGGTCGAGCCATACCGACCAGTTACGGATGTAGTACTGGTCGAAATATTGCTGCGTCTCGATGGTGCTGTCGCTGCGCGCGGTGACCTGAAGCAGGCCGGTGAGGCCGGGGCGGACGCTCTGGCGCATGCGCCGAAACTCGCCGCTGAATCGTTGCAGATGATAGTCGGGAAACGGGCGGGGGCCGACCAGGCTCATGTCGCCGCGGATGACGTTCCACAGCTGCGGCAGCTCGTCGATGCTGTAGCGCCGCAGGATGCGGCCGACGCCGGGAAGGATACGCGGGTCTTCGCGCAGTTTGACCGAATTCTGCCATTCGGCCTTGGCCTCGGGCGCCGTCTCAAATAACCGCTCAAGCACCTCTTCGGCGTCGAGCCGCATGGTGCGGATCTTCCAGACGCGGATCGGCGATCCGTTGCGCCCGCCGCGCATCTGGCTATAGAGGGGGTTCCCCTGCGAGACCAGGAAGACGGCCGCCGCCGATAGCATCATCAGCGGCAGCGTAAATGCAAAAACAGGCAACGTAATCGCCAGATCGAGCGCCCGCTTGAGGATGCGATTATGCAAATAGCCGAGATTGTTGCGCGCTTCGAGACCGAGATAGCCGCCGAGGTCGCGCGGCGTCACCCACAGGCTCGGCGCTTCCTGAAGCGGCGGCACATAAATCACCCGCTCGATATTGAAGCGCTGGCGCAACCCGAACAGATCGACGCCGTGGTCGAGACGGTCGAAACAAACCAGGCCGATCTGGATCGGGCCGAAAGCGGATATTTCCTCGATCGACCTGACAACCGGCAGGCCGTGGATAAATGAATCGCCAATGCCCTCGTCCGACGGCGCGAACGCGCAAACCGGGTTCAGGCCGAGGCTCGGATTGGCGAGAAGCCGCCGCGTTGTCTCGCTGGCATGTGCGCCGGTTCCGATGACGGCGACGGGAACGCCCCAGAGCCCGGCCTTGAGCAATAGCCGGCGCGCGATCTGGTCGAAGGCGAAGGGGATGATCAGCGCGAAAATAAATCCGAAAATCAGGATCCCGCGCGACCACAGCATGTTGTTGACGATGTAGTCCCAGATGCCGAGGCCGATGAATGTATAGACCGTGCTCAGGGTCAGCATGCGCAGGCGTTCCGGGCCGGTGAGCCCGAAACCGGGGATTGCGCCCTTGGCTAGATTGAGCGCCGGAATCGCGCAGACGCCGATCAGAAGCCCGGCATATTGCTGAACGCCGATGCCGAGCGGAAAGTAATCGGCAAAGGCCTGCCGCAG
>JACQAF010000204.1 GCA_016195145.1 Rhodospirillales bacterium | reverse complement strand
GCCTCGGCAAGACGGCCGACGACTGCGGGCAGGCTGTCGAGATCGCCAAGAATCTCAACCCCGCGAATATGGCGACCGATCCGGCCCCGGCTGTCGTCGATGATCCCGACGACCCGGTATTCGGCGTCGCGCTTGCGCTCGGTCGTCTGGATAAACATTTCGGCCGGGTCGCCGGCGCCGACCAGCAGGACCTTGATCCGGCGCGGCTCCTCGGGATCGTAAGAAAAATCGAAGCTGCCGTCCTTGAGCAGCCGGTAGAGGATGCGTGGCGCGGCCAGGAGGATCATCAACACGAACCAGTTGATGACCAGGAAGGACCGCGGCAGGTCGGCAAGCCGGGTGATAAAGAACATTGCCGGGACGAAGATCAGAATAATCAACGTCACCGCGCGGGCGATCGCCACCAGATCGTTGAGCGAGGCGTAGCGCCAGATGCCGCGATAGAGGTTCGCCTGCCAGAAGACGATTGCGGCCACGGTGGTGAAGGTGCCCATGCCAAGGAGCACGAAATCGCCGGGATAGTCGAAAAAGCCCTGCCCGACACGCAGGTAAAGCGACAGGACGAACGATACCGCGACCATGGTCAGGTCGTGGACATAGGCGACGGTCGGGCGGCTCAGACGGCGCAAAAAAGGAGGCATCGGCATCCGGAACGGAGAGAATCGCCCCTGTTTAGCACAAACAAGCGATTACGGGACCGATGATTTCGGCTCTTCGGCGGGCCTGCGAGACTCCGCGACAATCGCCATGAAAACCGCGGCAAGCCACAGCGCAGCCATCCACCAGCCCTGCCAGATGCCATAGCTGATCGAGGAGATAACGAAGCTGGCCGTAAACAGGCCGGCCCCGGCCGCAGGCCCGAGCGGCGACGGATCCATTGCGGCAATGGCGCGGATGGCAAAGGCAAGCAATGCAGCGCCTAGAAGGGCGCCGACCCCGCCCAGCTCCAGCCACCATTGCAGCGGCGCATTATGCGGATGAAGCGGCATAAGCTCTGCCATCTCGCCGATTTTCTCCCGACCGCCGGGAATGATCCGCGAGGCATTGAGGCCCCAGCCGAGAACCGGGCGCTCGGCGATCTTAGCGGCGGCGAACTGCCAAATCGCCGCGCGCTGATAGATCGATACGTTGATGTCCCGGCGCTCGCTCAAATTCTCGAGGACCGGGAGTCGGGGGAGCAATGGCGCCGTAACGACGAGCGCAACGAGTACTGCCGGTGCCAATGTGGCGGCACGCGGCCGCCAGAAGGCGAGGGCGAACACAACGCCGCCGACCAGCATGCCAAGCAGGGCCGCTCGGCTGCCGAAGCGGGTAAAGATCAGGAAACTCGCGAGGAGCAGGCCGGCAGCCCAGTAAATACCGCGCCGCCGGGCGAGAACGATTGCCGCCGGCCAGGCAAGCAGCGCCATTGCCGTGGTCGCACGGTTAAAATAGGCCCATGGGATTTCCCGGCCGAGGATGCGCTCGGCAATCGACCGCTCGGCGGCAAGCGCACTGGCCGCTTCGAGGAAGAGAAGGCAAAGTGCGGCCAGGAAGCCATAGAGAAGCACGACGCCGATCCTGTTGCGTTGTTGCGGGTTAAGGGCGGCGGCTGCACCGAGCAAAATCACGCCGCCGGCCGCGGTGGCGGTGATCGGAAGCCACCCGCGCAGCGCTAGCATCGGATCGATAGCCCAAATCGCCGTTACTCCGCTCCAAGCGATGAAAGCTGCAATCACCCATACGAATCCGCGCGACATTGCCGGCCAATGGCCTGCGATCGCGAACATCGCAAGTGCCGCGACAGCGGCAATGGCGAATAACGGGGCGAGTCCGAGCGGTGCCACGACGGCAAGCGGCGGCGCCATGCTGGCCGCCAGAACGAAAACGGGACTCGCGTCGATACGCGATATGGCTTGCGGCAAAACTCAGGCTCCGGCCGCCACGGCGGCGGCTACAGTCGCCGCGATGCGTCCGATTGTCGGCTCATCGAGATAGGGATGCATAGGCAGGGCTAGGATACGCTCGCATAATTGCTCGGCGACCGGCAGCGACCCTTCGCCGTCGCCATAGCGGGCATAGGCGGGTTGCAGATGAAGGGGCTTGGGATAATAGATCGCGCTTGGCACGCCGTGCACTTCAAGCTCCGCTTTCACGCGGTCTCGGGCATCGATAAGGATGCAGTATTGCGCCCAGGCGCTCGCCGCATCCGCATGGCGGGGCGGCAATCCGACCTTGCCGGCCAGCAGCCGGTCATAAGTGCGGGCGACGCGCTCGCGGCTGGCAAGCTCGTCGGCGAAGATTTCGAGCTTGGCAAGGAGCACCGCCGCCTGGATGGTGTCGAGCCGGGCATTGGTGCCGATACGGACGATGTCATAACGATCCGCCCCGGCCCCGTGCATGCGCAGCGATCGATAAACCGCCGCCCGCTCGGGATCGCCGGTCAGGATGGCGCCGCCATCGCCGTAGCAGCCAAGCGGTTTCGAGGGAAAAAAGCTCGCCGCCGTCGCTGGAGCGAGACAGCCGACGCGCACATTGCCGAGCCGCGCGCCGAAACTCTGCGCCGCGTCGGCGAGCAGAAACAGGTTTTCGCGCTGGCAGATCTCCGCGATCCGCGCGTAGTCGGCCGGCAAACCGAACAGATCGACGACGATCACCGCGCGTGGCTTCAAGCGGCCGGCGCGCTTGACGTCGGCGATGGCCCGTTCGAGCGAAGCCGGATCGAGGTTGAAGCTCGCCGCCTCGACATCGACGAAGACCGGTGAAGCCCCGATTGCCACCGGCACTTCCGCCGTGGCGGTGAAGGTGAAGGCGGGCAGGAAAACCGCGTCGCCAAGGCCGATGCCTTCGGCCATCAGGGGCAGACGCAGCGCCTCGGTGCCGCTGGCGACGCCGACTGCCTCGCCGCCGCCGGCGAAGCGGGCGAGGGCGGCCTCAAGCTCGGCCACTTCCGGCCCAAGGATGAAGCGTCCATGATCGAGAATGCGGGCGATCCGTGCATCGACCGAGGATTTGATCCGCCGGTACTGGGCCTGAAGATCGACGAAGGGGATCGCAGCTGCGGATGCGCCCTGGGCAAGGCCGGCAGGGGCAATGGAAGATTTGGCGCTCAAGGGCTGTCGCTGGCTCCGGTCAAGACAAAGAGGATCGAACCGCCGGGTTCCCGACGGCTCGATTGGGGATCGACGACGTCGGCCGAATGGCTGGCGTCAATCTACGCGCTGGCCGCGCGTTGCACCAGCCGCCGCGTGCCGTAAAGGCGAGCGATGACGCCGCAGATATAGTCGATCTCGGCGTCGGTCAGCGTTATCGACGATGGTAGGCTGAGCCCGCCATCGGACAGGTGGGACGCGTTGGGAAACTCGCGGTTTCCTGCATAACCGCGATATGGCGGCATCGTATGCAAGGGATAGAAGAGCGGCCGGGTTTCGATGCCGGCATTGGCCAGGCGACTGACGATGTCGTCACGGGCGAGGCCGAGTCGGGCCAAATCGCAGATCACCGAGAACATCCAGTAACTGTTGACGCGGCCGGGGATTTCGGTCGGCAGGCGGAGCCCGTCGATGCCGGTCAGCCGCGCACGATAAGCCGCCGCGATCTCCATCTTGCGGGTGAAGAAACGGCCCATCTGTTCGACCTGGGCGCAGCCGATCGCCGCCTGCATGTTGGTCAGGCGGTAATTATAGCCGACCTCGTCATGCCAATAGCGGCGCCCGGGGTTCATGCCGTGGTCGCGCAGGATTCGGGCTCGTTCGGCGATTTGCGCGTCCTGGAAGACGACCATCCCGCCTTCGCCAGTGGTGATCAGCTTGTTCGAGAAAAAGCTGAACGCGCCGGCATGGCCGATCGAACCGCAAGGCCGGCCCTTGTAGCGCGCCCCGACCGCTTCGGCCGCGTCCTCGATGACGATCAGGCCGTGCCGCTCGGCCAACTCCATCAACGCATCCATTTCGGCCGGCTGGCCATAGAGATGGACCGGCATGATGGCGCGCGTGCGCGGTGTAATCGCGGCGGCGACCATCTCTGGGTCGAGATTCCACGATTCGGCGCCGACATCGACGATAACCGGCGTCGCCCCGGCGTGAATGACCGCATTGGCGGTGGCGGCGAAGGTCAGATCGGGAACGATGACTTCGTCGCCCGGCCCGATCCCGAAGGCGAGCAAGGCGAGGTGGAGTGCAACGGTCCCGTTCGACACCGCCAGCGCGTTTCGGGCGTCGATCAGACGGGCGAATTCATTCTCGAACCGGCGCACGAACGGCCCCTGCGAGGAGATCCAGCTCGTGGTGACGCATTCGCTGAGATATTTCAATTCGTTACCGGTGAGGACGGGCTCGGCGACAGGGATACGGCGCATGCGTGCGGGCGAGACGAAATCGACGGGGCGGCGCTCCCGGTCGACGAGGGGGACGATATATCCCTTGCCGTTCATCCGCTTGGCGATCTGCGCCGGGTCGGCGTCGACCGGCAGGCCGCCGGGATCGGGTCGCATGGCGCTCGACACCTGTCCGCCGAACGAGCCGCCGCGGGCGAGGGTCGCATCGATATCGCTGGCCCCGATGACGCCTGACAGCCGTCCGCCGCCATCGACGGCGAAAGCCAGGCCAAGGCCATTGGCGTCCATTGTCTTCAAGGCCGCGTCGAGCGAATCGCTTTCGCGGACAAGGAACCGGTTTATGCTCACGGAAACTATCCTATTCGCGTTTCGCCAGCGCGCTGCTTGGGGCCGGTTGGGCCTGTCGCCGGTCATGCTGCCTCGACAACGCGCCAACCGCCTTTTCTAGTCCGGCCCGGCCGGGGCCGTCTAGTATCGGTATAGCTGGAACGCAGCTAAACGCCAGCACAAGCTATCATCGAACCGACACGCCCACCCAATGACAGCGATCGAATCATGATCGGTCAGATTGGTTAATAAATTGATATCATACAGATTTTCTGGGTTTTTGCAGGGCCGGTATGGCGAGGGCCAAGCCGAGCAAAAACCACAGATGGCGTTGATACATCGCCTCGATGCTCAGCGACAGGCCGGCGAATACGGTCATCGCCCCGAAGACCCCGGCGCGCAGCAAATCCGGGGGAGAGATTGGATTGCGGATCCATAGGGCTGACATGACGACGAAGAAAAAACCGCCGAACACGACTAGGCCCAGAAGGCCTGTCTCTGTCAGCAGCCAAAGGGGCGTGCTGTGGATGACCTGGGGGACCACATCACCGTTAAATTTCACGACAACCAGGGCCCCACTGCGTTGCGCTTCAAGAAATACGCCGAGACCGGTTCCGAATGCTGGATGCGCACGCCATTGGTCGAGCGCTGCTATTGCGAGGTCGAGACGTTGGTAAAGCGTGCGCCCAGGACCGGTATTGGGGACGAATGGGTTGAATGCCGACGAAGCTCCGGGTGGTAAGAGCGCCGGATCGTATTGCCATAGGCCGAAAGCGAAGAACGGCCGATAGGCATATGAATTCAATCCCCATTGGGCAAGAAGTGCATATACGAGGACAGTGCTGCCAACAAGCGCCAGCGCCAATGGCATGATGGCGGCATAGCGCCGGAATTCGATGACGCGCAACAAGGCAAGCGCCGGTATGGCGACGATAAGCCCGAGCCAAGCGCCGCGCGATCCGGTGACGATCAGGCCGGCTAGGGCAATCGATGCTCCGATGACGTGAATGCGAGCAGAGAACATTCGGCGCGATTTAAGGAATGGCGCTTGCAAGGCAAACAAAATGCCGAGGAGATAACCGAAGGCATTGGGGTTGGCTAGCAGACCGATAATCCGACCGCTTTCGATGAGGAATCCATCGATATATCGGCCGATCAATGGCGAGAACGCGATGCAGGCGAGCGACAGGCCAGCTGATAGCCAACCCGTCATAAAAAACGCGCGTAAAAACCCATCGCGCCATGCTGGATCCGCCGCGGCGACCGCACCGAGCATCAGATAGGCAATCAGCACGAACCAGCCGACAAATTTGTTGTATAAGGCCCAGCCACTCCAGAATTCCAAGACGCCCCATCCGTGGACAAGCGATGCGAACAGTATTGCAGTCAGCGCGGCGATCCATAGCCAAAGGGCGGGTACACGCCATGACATGTCGTTGGCGCGCCCCCAGACCAACAATGCGGCGATAGCGAATGCCGGCACCAGCAAGAGATCGGCGAGGCTCACCCGTATCTCGCCGCCGCCGATCGACAGGGTGATCTGGATCTGAAGGGTAACGGCAAGCGCCAGGAACAGGCCGTGCATTAGCCCATTATTCTGCGCACCGGAAACCGTTGCCGCTGTCATAACGTCCAGATCGCAACCGCGGCCACACCGACATAGATCGGTACGGGCAGATACGGACCGAAGGGATGCCCGACAACCGGCATGATGTCGTTTTTCAGCAGCATCCGGTTTCGCAACGTCTGTACGACAAGCGCGGCGGCGGCGCTGCCGGCGACAGCGGCGGCCGGCGGCGAGACAGCGATAAGGGCCGCGAATACGATGCCAAAACCGATCAGCGCGCCGAGATTGGCCTGCGCGTCGGCCATGACAAACCCGCGCGACACCAGGGTTTCATGCTGCGGTCCCCAGAGTAGATCGGCGAAGCGCACGGTCGCCAGCAGCTTGAAGACGAGGGCGAGGGCCGCGAATCGCGGATCGATCAGGCCAAGGAGAAGTCCGCCGCCGATCCAGACACAGGCAAGGCCGAAGACGGAAAGACCAATCAGCATGATTTGCCGCTGAAGAACCGCTGGCCGCCCAGCGCCGGCGGTCGATCCCGCGCCGACGTGACGTAGCTGCCAAGGGAGGCCGAGAAACAGGAAATGCTGAATGACGATAAACCCGATAGTGAACTGGGCGGCAATCCGGTAGCCGCCGATATAGCTGAGCGGCACGAAATAGGCGAGCACAAGCACGTCGATATAGGTCGCCAGGCGGGCCAGTAGATTGCCGTATATGAGACCCGCAGTGTGCATGGTGAGCCGTTGCAGGGCGACGCGTCGTATGCGGATGTTGGGTGTCGCCCGGGCCGCACGCCCGAACATCAGAATCGACACCAGAATAAGCGCCGACATCGACAGACCGGCCCATAGGGCAAAAATATCCGCGGCCTTGGTGGGCGCGAATAGGGCGAGCAGTGCGACCAGAGCCAGCGGCACGATCAGATCGCGCAGGGTAAAGAAGAACGCGACCGAACCGCTGGCGCGAGCGACGGCCAGCATCGCTTCGAACAGGCCAGCGATAGCAGCGGCGAGCACGGCAAGAAAGATGGTCCGCGCCATCGCCGGCGACGATTCCAGCCCGAAAGCGATAAGGGCGGCCAGCGCGATGATCGAAAAAGCCAGGCCGCAGCATAGGAAGATGTACATGAACCACAGCCGTGGGACCCGCTGCGCCTCGCTCCCCTGGCGCCAGGTAAAGCGGTTAAGCCACATGTCGCCGCCGCCGCTGACCATGGCGTTGATCACTCCGGCGATCACCATCAGCAACGCAAAGACGCCAAACTCATCGGCGGACAGCAATTGAGAGGAAAATATCAGCACGACGAGCGAACTGCTGCGCGAGACGATTGCGCTGGCCAGTGCAAGCAGCGATTGTCCGCCCTTCACTGCGATATGCCCGTCGGATGGCTAAGGCCGAGGAATTCGAGCTGCCGTCGAACCACTTTTGCCTCATCGTAAAGCGCGCGGGCCCGTTCGAG